>JBFWQN010000289.1:0-6836 GCA_050249405.1 Hyphomicrobiaceae bacterium
CCGGAAATCACTGCGCGCGCCCCGGGGTCCGGCTGCGGGCCCGGCTCCGATCGCCCGCTACGCTCGACTGCCAACTCGACGGCATCGCCGGCACCGACAGGCTCGGCCCCACGCTCGACGGCAGGTTGCACTTTGGCTCGGCGCCCTCGCGCGGCGGATCGGTCGCCCTGACGGTCCAGCCGCTCGAACGCCTCGCGAAGCGAAGCCTGCAACCCGGCGAATGGATAGTCGTGCGCTGCCCTGCTGGCAACCACAACATAATCGTGATCGGCCTTGATGCGCGACTGGCCGAGCGTCCTGAGTGCCTCGCGCAGCCGCCGTCGGATACGATTGCGCACAACGGCGCCACCGACCTTGCGCGTGATCGTAAAGCCGAAGCGCGGTCCCGAAGCGGCCGGCTCGGCTGTCACGCCGGGCGCGATGCCGCGTGCCCGCCCCTCGATGACGAACAATGGGCAGGCCCAGCGCGCGCCGCCGCGAATACGCTTGAACTCGGACGGCCGCTTCAGCGTCTCGATCTTCATGGCCCGCCGTATCGACGCAGCGTTCGCTGCTCATGCGATCTGCAGAGCACGCGCCGTCGCGGTCCGACGACTCAAGCCGACAGACGCTTGCGGCCCTTGGCGCGACGCCGGGCGATGACGCGGACGCCGCCGACCGTCGACATCCGCTTGCGAAAGCCATGCCGACGTTTCCGCACGAGCCGGCTCGGCTGATAAGTTCTCTTCACGTCGTGATCTCCGTCCCAAACCGGCCGGAGACGGCGAAATGCCCACCCGTCGGCCGTAAATCCGTCTCGAGATGACGCCCACCGAGGCCGATCCGTCATCTCCTCGACGCGGCGCAGGGCCGACGGAGGAGCTGAAGGGGCATAACCGGTACGAGCACGCTCTCCCGGCCGCCGCGGACGACCTGTCCCGGGCCACGCGCTTATAGGTCCATGCTCATCCCGCGTCAACGAGGCGAGACCACGCCCTGATTTTCCGGTCTGCGTGAGCTGGTACGACGGCCCGCCGGCCCGGTGGGAGCTGGAGGACTCGCTGAAGGCGCGTGCGCCAAGCACCGCGACGCGGCCTGCGGTCGCGCCGGCCGAGGCCTGATCGGGGACCGGCAGCGGTCACTCCCGAGTGGCAGCAGCGACCCGGCGCTCCATCTCCTCGAAGATCGCGTTGTTGGGGCAGACTTTGCGCCATTCCTCCGAATCGGGCCGCTCCGACAGGTCGTGCTCGCAGAGCCCGCGGTCAGCACAGAACGCGCAGGTGCGCTCCATGTCGCGGCTGGCGCCGATGCCTGCGGACTCGATGTCGGCCATGCTCAGCCCCAGGTCGCCGAGCCGGGCATAAAGCAGCCGCGATGCATCGCTCTCGCCCTGGGCGAGCCTGGCGAGATCGGCCGGATCGAGACCGATGTCGTGAGCGATCGAGCGCAGATCCTCGCCGTTCATGCGGTCGAGCTCGCTGCCGCGCGCCCACGTCTCGATCCGCGCCAGGATACGCTCGAGAAGGCCCGCCTCGCGCACGCCATTCGCTATCTGGGTCATCGCAGTGCTCCCTCGAATTCGATCGAGAGAGCGTCGCATCGCGGCCAGCGCCGGCCTTGACCGGGGTCAACCCCGGGCGCGGCACGCCCGCACACCCGCTCAGGGAAGAAAGCCCTTGCCGAGGCTCATGGCCTGCCGCGACCGCTCCCGGCCCTCGCCGTCGAGCACTGCGAGAGTCCAGGCGAGGTCGGTGCCGGCCTCCTCGGTGGAGCGGGTGCGAATCTCGGCGGCGAGCGTCTCGCCCTCTCCCACGTCGATGGGCTCGAGCGCCGGGAAGAACAGTTGCTCCCAGTGCGTCGGCGCAGCGAGCGGGCTCGTCGTGAGCGTCACGCCCGGCACCAGCTCTGCCGACCACCAGACGGCGAGGCCGTGGACGGTGACGCTCCGCGGCACCTTCCAGCGAAGTGTGCCTCGCCGCGCGGTACGGTTCTTCTCGTGGAAATCGATGCGGTCCCACCGCGCGCCCGCCATGCCCCCGTCGAGAAGCTCGCCGGGCTGAAGTGTGCGGATGTAGACGTTGTTGAGGCTCATCTCGCGGGCCGGCGAGAAATCGAGGCCGTAGCCGATCCTGTCCCAGGCGCACAGATCATCGCGGATGCGGGGGCCGGTCACGGGGCACGCGAACTGCTCGACGAGGCCCGGGATCAGCACGCCGCCCGGCTTCAGGTGACGCGCGCGGGCATCGTTCATGGTCTCGACCAGGAACTCCTCGAGCGCGAAATTGCCGAGTGTCTCGGTGACGACGACGTCGGCGCGCTCGGGCTCGATGATCTCCGTCGAGTGGCCAGGGATCAGCTCCACTGCGCGGAGCCGGTTCAGGGCCTTGAGCCGCTCCGCGACGGCCCCGATCTCGGCCTTCTCGTAGGCCCACACCTTCTTGGCGCCGAGGCGCGCCGCGAGGAAAGCCAGGAGTCCCGTGCCCGTCCCGATGTCGGCAACCGTGGTCCGGCCCTTCACGACCACGCGCGAGAGCGCCTCGTGGAAGGCCTCGATCCGAACCCGGTCGGCGATCAGCGTGCGGTGATACTCGATGCGCATCGCCGAGCACTAGCTGCCGGCTGGCGGGACGGCAAGGGCCCGTCGCCCCGTCCGATTGCTGGGAAGGCGGCTCGGGCGGTAGCCTCGCCGTCCGTAAGACGAGGCGCGAGGCACGAGGCGGGCATGGCAGAGACCAAGAAGCTGGAGCCTGCGCGCCCCCTCTCGAGGCGCGGTCGCTGGTACCACCCCTGGGCAGTGCTCCGCGGCCTCCTGGCGCGGCCGAAGCTGATCGCTGCCGTCGTGATCGCCGCGGCGACCATCGCGGCTCTGCCGCGCAGCCTGCCCACGGCGGCCATCGCGGCGGCGGGCTGGAACACCGGCGCCCTGGTCTATCTCGTGCTCGCCGGCCGCATCATGTCGCGATGCACGACGGACATGATCCGCGGCCTCGCCGAGCAGGAGGACGAGATCCGCTTCGTCTTCACCACCGTCATCCTGCTCGCCATCGCCTCGAGCTTCACGGCCGTATTCGCCCTGATCGGCGAGGCGAAGGCGGCAGCGGGCGCGGAGAAGGCGCTTTATCTCGGTCTTGCCGGCGGCACGATCCTCACGGCCTGGCTCGTCATGCAGGTGGTCTTCACGCTGCACTACGCGCACGACTACTATCGGCCGGCGTCCGGGGATGGCGGCGGCATCGTGGGCGGGCTCGCCTTCCCGGGCGACGAGGCGCCGGATTACTGGGACTTCCTCTACTTCACGACCTCGATCGGTGCCACGTCGCAGACGTCCGACGTCGCCGTGGTCTCGAAGTCGTTCCGGCGCACCGTGACGTTGCAGGCCGTGCTGTCGTTCGTGTTCAACACGACGATCCTTGCCCTTGCGATCAACGTCGCCTCGAGCCTGATCGGCGGCGGATGAGGCTGCGTGCGGATGCAGGCAAGGCATCCGCACGCGGCAGGGCTGGCTCAGTGCACCTTCCGCCACATCACGGAAAGGATGTCCGAGTAGTCGTCCGTCCAGGGCTTCAGCGCCGGACGGGGCAACGGCCCGACGAACGGCAGCCGCTGCACCTCGGCGAGCGTGCGCTCGGAGCGCGTGACGTAGACGACGTGGCTCTCGGCCGACTCGAAGGTCTTGCTCGACGCACGATCATCGGCGAGCACAGCCTTCGCTCCCGGCACGGCAGCCGTCACGGCCGCCGCGACGGCGACGAGATCCAGATGCCGGTTCGACACGTGCATGGCGAGGAGCCCGTCGGGCGACAGCTTGTCGAGGTAGAGCGCCACGGCCTCGGCGGTGAGCAGGTGCACGGGCACCGCGTCCGACGAGAAGGCATCGATCACCAGATAGTCGAACCGTCCGGCCGACTCGTTGGCGACCGTGAGACGCGCGTCACCGAGCACGATGTCCGCCCCGGGCCGGCACTTGGCCAGGAAGCTGAAGCGCCGGGCATCGCGGGCGATGCGAACGACGACGGGGTCGATCTCGTAGAAGCGCCAGGCCTCGTCCGCGCGGCTGTGGCAGGCCATCGAGCCCGCGCCGAGCCCGACGATGCCGACGGCGAGGCCGCCTGCCGGCTTGCCCGTCGCACGGCGCGCCGCTGCGACACCCAGGGCCATCGGCCCCGCCGGATGATAGTAGGTTGCCGGCACCGGCTCGGTGAGGCGAACGCCCGTGGCCGCATCGTAGAGCCGCTCGGCGCCATGGATGGTGGTGCCGTGCTGCAGGATGCGCACCTCGCCATCCGGAGTCTCGGTGACGCGATGCACGCCGAAGAAGCTGCGCTCGGCGTCACCCTTGTTGAGCGCCGAGGGCAGGACGACGACGGTGGCCCCGAGCACGAGGGTCGCGACGAGCTGCCGGAGCGGGCGCGCCGATGCCAGCACGGCCATGCCGCCGAAAGCGGCGACGAACAGGAGGCGTGGCAATGTGCTCTGCGGAATGAGGCCGTGGCGCATGGCAGCGGCGATGGCGACGAGGGCCAGCAGCGCCCCACAACCGATGACGGCGAGCTCACGCGCCTCTTTCGCGGCGGGCCGCACAAGCGCCCGCGGACGGCACGCCATGCCCGCGACGACCAGCAGCGGAAACTCCCAGATCGACGAGAAGAGCTGCGGGGCAACGAGCGCCGCGAAGACGCCGCCAATGACGCCGCCGAGCGACATCCACAGGTAGAACTCGGTCAGATGCTCGCTGGCCGGACGGCGCTCGAAGAGCTCCCGGTGCGCGACCAGCGTGGTGACGATGAAGGCACCCGATCCCGCGACGAGCGACAGGAGCCAGCCCTTGTCTCCCGGCGTCGCCAGCCCCAGCATCACACCCGCCGCGAGCAGCGGCTGCAGCGTGAGCAGAAGCGCGTGCGGCACGTAGGGCCGATCGCGGAACACGAGCACGAACGTGCCGAGGAAGATGGCGAGCGGCAGCACCCACAGGAACGGCGCCGAGACGATGTCCGTCGTCACGTAGCTCGAGAACGCGACGAGGAGGCCCGACGGCACGGCCGCAAGGCCGATCCAGGCGAGGCGCTGCGACCAGGCCGGGCTCGCGAGCGGCTGGGTGCGGGCCACCGTGGCCGCTGCGGCCGATGTCGAGGCAACCGCCGTGTTAAAGGCCATCATGAGCCCGCAGGCGGCAATCGCAAGGCCGAGCCCGACGAAGCCCATGGTCCACAGGGATGCCTGCAGGCTGAGACCGGCCGCCGGCTCGACCAGGACGGGATAGGCGAGGAGCGCGACGAGGCTGCCGAGGTTCGAGGCCCCATAGAGGAAATAGGGATCCTGGGCGTGGGGATGACCCGAGCGGGAGAACCACGACTGGATGAGCGGCGCGTTGGCCGAGACGGCGAAGAACGGCAGGCCGACGCCGACCGCGAGCGCCCCGATGAGCCACAGGTAGGCGTCCCCGGCCGGCGGCTCGGCCCAGGCGGCCGGCAGGCCGATCGGCAGCGCGAGGAGCGCGACACCCATCACCGACAAGTGGATGAACGGAGCGAGCCGGGCCGGCGCAAGCCGGTCGAGCGCGTGTGCATAGCAATAGCCGGCGAGCAGCATCGCCTGGAAGAAGCACATCGACACCGCCCAGACGGACGGCGACCCGCCGAGGCGTGGCAGCACCATCTTGGCGAACATCGGCTGTACAGAGAACAGCAGCAGCGCCGAGACGAACAGCGTGCCCGCGAAGAGCAGGAGCCCGGCCAGGCCGGTGCGGCGGGCGGCGAGACGGCGGGCGACGCTCGAGCCGAGCGCTGCGGCATCCATGGGGCATACTCCAGACATGATGACGGAGGCACCCTACGGACGAATGCTTGACTTTCCTTGAACAGTTGATCGAGCCGCGGCAAGGATTTGGAAAGACTGCTGCTCGCAGCGGGTAGAGAGGCGACACCGGCAAGCGGGCGCTGCGCCTGCCGTCCGGCCTCTCTCAGCCGCTGCCGTCGGCCCCGTCCTTCCGCAGACGCTCCAGCGCCTCGGGTGTGTCGACATCCGCGAAAATGCGGGGCGAGCCAATCTCGACCTCGGCCACCTCGTCGCCGTGCCGGCCGATGACATGCTTGGCCCCTGCGTCGCCCACCACCTCGCCGAGCTCGTCCAGCAGGTGGCTCGCGAACAGCACGGGATTGCCCCGCTTGCCGCCCGAGGTCGGGACGACGATGGAGCGGCCCTCCTTCGGGGCTAGCCCGGAGATCAGGCGGTCGACATCTCCGCCGGTCACGCCCGGCATGTCACCCAAGGCCACGAGCACCCCATCCAGGCTGCGCGGCAGGGCCGCGAGGCCCGCCCGGAGCGAGGCCGCGAGGCCGCTGCGATAGTCGGGACTGTCCACGAAGTCCACGGCGAGGCCGGCGAGCGCCGCGCGCACCTCGTCGGCCATATGACCCGTGACGACCGTCACGGATGCGGCTCCGCTGGCCAGCATGTTGCGCACCGTATGCCGCACGACCGGCTCGCCGCCGAGGTCCGCGAGCAGCTTGTTCGAGATGCCGAACCGGGTCGACCGGCCGGCCGCCAGCACGAGCACCGCGACGCGCGGGCGGTGACGCGAGCCGTCGCCATCGTCCATCTCCTCGCGCGCCGCGACCTTGCCCTCGCGGGGCTGCGGGCGGGTCGCGATCTCTTTCAGAAGCCCGCCGAGTCCCATCGCCGCGACATCGGCCGGTCCGACCTCGAGTCCCGCCAGGCGCCGCTCCAGCACCCAGTCGAAGCCGTTGAGCTTGGGGCTCGCCGCGCAACTCGGTGCACCGATAACGTCGGTCTGGCCGAGACGGCCGAGCAGCATCAGATTGCCGGGATCGACCGGCATGCCGAGACGGATGATGTCG
>JBFWQN010000290.1:0-6812 GCA_050249405.1 Hyphomicrobiaceae bacterium
ATCTGCCGCCAGCCGTCGTAATCGGCCGGCGTGCCGCGCATGTAGACCATGCCGGTGAGAGAGGACGTGCCGCCGAGCATCTTGCCGCGCGGCTGGTAGGAGGTGCGCCCGTTGAGCCCGGGCACCGGCTCGCTCTCGAATTTCCAGTTGTACACGTCATGAGTGTACATTTTGTGGTAGCCGACGGGGATGTGGATCCACGGGTAGTCGTCCCGCTTGCCGGCTTCCAGCAGCAGCACCCGATAGCGGCCCGACTCGGATAGCCGCGCCGCCACCGCGCACCCCGCCGAGCCTGCCCCCGTGACGATGAAGTCGAACGTCTCCCCGTGCATGCTTGTCCTCGGCAACAACCTCTGTAGGGTGCAATAGGTGCTCTGCACTTGCGCCGTATTGCACCGATGATGATACTCAGCGATGCAATACGGCGCGAAAGGCGCGCCTATTGCACCCTACTTCCGACTTCACCCCTTCCGCCCCGCCGATACGCCGCCGTCGACCATGTAGACGCCGCCGGTGCAGAAGCTCGAGTCGTCGCTGGCGAGGAACAGCATCATGCGCGCGACCTCCTCGGGCGTGCCGTAGCGGCCGAGGGGCGTTCCCACCGCGAACGGCTGGTCGTTGCGGCCGCCAACGCCGCGCTTCTGCTCGAGCGCGGTGATCATCGGCGTGTCGATCGGCGAGGGGTTCACGGTGTTGACGCGGATTTTCCTGTCCGCCCCCTCGAGCGCGGCCGAGCGCATCAGCCCGATCACGGCGTGCTTCGAGGCGGTATAGGCCGACAGATGCGGCGTCGCGCGGATACCCGAGGTCGAGGACGTGATGACGATCGACCCGCCGTTCACCTCCATCGCCTTCATGCAGTGCTTGAGGCCGAGCCAGACGCCGCGCACGTTGACCGCAATGACCTTGTCGAACTGCTCGGCCGGATAGTCGACGAGCGGAGCCACATGCCCCTCGATGCCGGCATTGAGCAGCGCCGCGTCCACCTTGCCGAAACGCGCCATCGTGGCTTCGACGAGGGCTTTCACCGCCGCCTCGTCGGTGACGTCGGTCGGGCACGTCGCCGCGCTGGCGCCAATCTCCCGCGCCACGGCCTCGAGCGGCTCCGCGAGCACGTCGGCGAGCATCACCTTGGCGCCTTCGGCCGCGAACAGCCGCGCCGCCGCCGCGCCGATGCCGCGCGCCGCGCCCGTGATGATCGCCACCTTGCCGTCCATGCGCCCCATGACCGTCTCCCGTGATGTCGTCCGCCGTGTCGGCCGCGATGATCACGCGCCCTCGCGCCCCGCGTCAATCGATGCCGAGCAGGCATGTCCGCCCTCTCACCCATCCGCACCGTCATGCCTGCGCCAACGGCACCCAGGAGCCGTGCCGCGGGCGGCGGGAGGGTCGAGAGGTGCTTGGGCTCTCGCCTTCGCGGGAATGACGGCGAGAGGTGTTGCAAGCTCAGCAGACTTGCCCGACGCTCAGAAAGATCCCACTCGGAGCATGCCCCATGAAAATCACCCGTATCACCGATCTCCACGCCGACGCCGGATGGCGGGTGTTCTCGTTCCTGAAGATCGAGACCGACGCCGGTATCGTCGGCTGGTCGGAGTACAACGAGAGCTATGGCTCGAAGGGCCTCACCGCCGTCGTCATGAAGCTCGCCGAGCTGCTGATCGGCCAGGACCCGCGCCCGGTCGAGAAGATCACTGCGAACCTCTATGCGCGCACCCGCCAGGCGCCGGGCGGGCTCATCCAGCAGGCGATCGCGGCGATCGAGAATGCGCTGGTCGATGTGAAAGCCAAGGCGCTCGGCATTCCCGTCGCCGAGCTGCTCGGCGGACCGGTGCGCGACAAGCTGCGCCTCTACTGGTCGCACTGCGGCAGCTACCGGCTGAACCACGCCGACAAGATGGGCCTGCCGCCGCTGCGCAACCTCGACGACGTGCGCCGGCTCGGCGAGCATGTGCGCGAGCGGGGCTTCACAGCGCTCAAGACCAACATCTTCCTGTTCGACCGGCCCCAGCCCGAGATGTACATGCCTGGCTTCGGGCGGACCGAGGGCGGACCCGAGCTCAATCCGTCGCTCGCCGTCGAGGGGGCGCTCGACAAGCAGCTCGCGGCCTTCCGCGAGGGCACCGGCCACGACGTCGAGTTCCTTCTGGACCTCAACTTCAACTACAAGACCGAGGGCTATATCCGGCTCGTCCGCTCGCTGGAGGCGAAGGGTCACCGGCTGATGTGGGTCGAGATCGACAGCTTCGACCCGCGCGCGCTGGCGCTGATCCGCCGCTCGATCCGCACGCCGCTCGCCAGCTGCGAGTCGCTCTTCACGCGGCGCCAGTTCAGGGACTATCTCGAGCAGGGCTCGATGGACGTCGGCATCGTCGACCTGCCGTGGAACGGCATCCTCGAGTCCATGAAGATCGCGGCCATGGCCGAGGCCTACGAGACGAACTGCGCCCCGCACAACTTCTACGGTCACATGTCGACGCTGATGAGCGCCCACTTCTGCGCGGCGATCCCGAACTTCCGCATCATGGAGATCGACATCGACGACGTGCCCTGGAAGGACGACCTCGTCACCGAGCCGCCGGTGATCGAGAATGGCCACCTGATCCTGCCGAAAAAGCCCGGCTGGGGGGCCGACGTGAACGAGGCGGCAGTGAGGAAGCACCCGCCGAAGTAGGCGGCCTTCTCTTCGCGCCCTGCCTCGATTCTGGCCTTGCCTTGGAGCCCGGTCAGCGTAAGGAGGTCGCCAGCGGCCAGCCGGGTGCCGATGCTCCCGGCCTCGCCGCATCGGCCAGCGAGGAGAGTTGCGCATGACGCTCAAGGGAAAGAACGCTGTCGTCACGGGCTCGACGTCCGGCATCGGCCACGCCATCGCGTGCGCGCTCGCGAAGGAAGGCGCCAGCATCGTGGTCAACGGCCTCGGCACGGAGGCCGACAACGCGGCCGCGATCCGCACCATCGCGGCCTACGGCACGCGCGTCGCGTTCGATCCGGCCGACATGCTGCGCCACAACCAGATCGCCGAGATGATCGCCAAGGCCGAGCGCGACCTCGGCTCCGTCGACATCGTCGTCAACAACGCCGGCATCCAGCACGTCTCGCCGATCGAGGATTTTCCCATCGAGAAGTGGGACGCGATCCTGGCGATCAACCTGTCGTCGTCGTTCCACACCATCCGCGCGGCGCTGCCGGGCATGAAGAAGCGCAACTGGGGCCGCATCATCAACGTGTGCTCGGCTCACAGCCTCGTCGCCTCGCCCTTCAAGTCGGCCTACGTGGCGGCCAAGCACGGCCTCGCCGGCCTGACCAAGGTGGTGGCGCTGGAGGTGGCGGAGACCAACATCACCGTCAACGCCATCTCGCCGGGCTTCGTGTGGACGCCGCTCGTCGAGAAGCAGATCCCCGATCTCGCCAAATCCGAGGGGATCAGCGAGGACGCCGCCAAGAAGAAGGTGCTCGCCTCGCAGCCGAGCGGCCGCTTCGTGACCGCCGAGGAGGTGGGCGCGCTCGCCGCTTTCCTCGCCGGCGACGGTGCGCGCTCCATCACCGGCGCCAACTACTCGATCGACGGCGGCTGGGTGGCGCGCTGAGAGGGCTGCTCGCCGCCTACACCTCCTCCTCGGCCACCGCCTCGCTCCAGTGCTGCTGCGGCTCGGTGGCGCCTTCGTTGAGGCCGCCTGCCCGGCGCACCGCGCCTGCGATGGTGAAATTCACCGGATGCGGCAGCGGATCGACCTCGACGGTATCGAAGGCGGCTGCCAGACGCGCCTTCGTGTCGGCCGGCAGCCGCCGGTCGACCGTCACCGCTTGACCGCCCGACACGTCGATTCTCGGCTCGTGGAAGGCACGGTCGAGATCCCAGCCGAAGTCGGCCATCATGGCCAGCAGCTGGAACACGGCCGGTATGATGCGCCGGCCGCCGCAGCCGCCGATGCCGACCGCGACTCCGTCCTTCTCCATCAGCGTCGGCACGTAGTTGGATAGTCCCCGCTTGTCGGGCGCGAGACCGTTCGGGCCGCCGGGACGCGGGTCGAACCAGTTGATGCCGTTGTTCATCAGGATGCCCGACTGGGGCAGGATCACGCGGCTCCCGAAGAGCGAGAGCAAGGTCTGCGTGAGCGTGACGATGTTGCCGTCGCGGTCGATCACCGAGAGGTGCGTGGTCGACGTCGGCAGGCCGCGCTCGCCGGCATCGCCCATGCGCTGGAACCGGTCCTTCCAGGCGAAATCGAGCGCCTCGGCGTAGGCGAGAAACCGCGCGCCGTCAGGTGCATTGCCTGGCGCGCCGCCGCTCCGCGCCAGATGCTCGAAGGCGAGGAGCAGCGTCGGCCCGCCGTTGAGCTCGGGCAGCACGGTGAGGGTGTGCTCGCGATACGCTCGCGACAGCGGCTCGCGCTCGACCGGCCGCACGGCAGCCAGATCATCGGCGGTGAGATAGCCGCCCATCGCCTGCACGTCCTCGGCGATCGCCCGCGCCAACGGCCCTCGGTACATGGCCTCGGCACCGTCGGCGGCGATGGCCTTGAGCGTCCGCGCCAGCACCTTGCACGGGAGCCGCAGCACCTCGAGCCCCGACTGGGGAGCGGGGGCCACGGGGGGCAGGCCGCCGGGCAGGAAGCGCTCGCGCGTGCCCGGGTCCTTCGCCAGGTCGCCCAGCGCGTTGGCCACCATCAGCGTGGTGTGGAAATCGACGGTGAGCCCCTGCTCGGCAAGATCGATGGCTGGCGCGACCAGACGGCTCCACGGCTTCGATCCGAGCAGCCGATGCGCCAGCGCGAGGCCCGCCGGCTGGGTCGGCGCGACGATCGCCTTCGGCCCCACCGAGTTGACGTTGCCGACCACCAGCGGCCAGCCGAACAGATTGCCCTCGTCGAGCCCGCCTGCCAGCGGGAAATCCTCGACGCGAAGGCCCTTCGGCGAGCGCCCACCGAAATCGACGGCCGTGACGCGGCCCGTGCGGGCATCCCGGTGCAGCATCGCGCCGACGCCGCCGATGCCGCTCATCCACGGCTCGAGCACGCCGACCGCGAATGCAGCGGCCACGGCCGCATCCATGGCATTGCCGCCCTCTTTCAGCACCCGGGCACCGACCTCGGACGCGGCACGGCACTGCGTGACGACGATGCCGCTCCTCGAGCGCGTCGCGGGCTTGCGCACCTCGCGCTTCAGCGACAGGTTGGGCGAGCAGACGTTGCGGGCGTTGGGCATGGGACCATCGTCTCGTTGGTTCGGATCGGCCCGAGCCTAGCCGCCCGTGCTACCCGGCGCCAAGGCTTCGCCGCAGCACGTCGTGCCGGAACCGGGCCGGCGCGCGCCAATCGCGATGACACCCGGCGCCAGATCGTTCAAGAGAACGCCAACAGTGCAGCGAGCCGCAAGGAGCAGGTCATGGACTTCGGCATCAACTTCGGGCCACGCGGCGCCGCCGGCACACCGGATGGGCTCGCGGCTTTTGCCGCGGCGGCCGAGCGGCTCGGCTACGGCTATCTGGGCATCGCCGACCACATCGTGTTTCCGCGCTCCTCCGACGCACGCTATCCCTATGCCGTCGACGGCAAGCATCCATCGAACGTAACCGGATACGCGCTCGAACAGCTGTCGTGCCTCGCCTACATCGCCGGCATCACCCGAAAGGTGCGCCTGCTCACGTCCGTGATGGTGGTGCCGCACCGCCATCCGATCCTGGCCGCCAAGCAGCTCGCCACCATCGACGTGCTCTCGCGCGGGCGCATGACCGTCGGCATCGGCGTGGGCTGGCTCGAGGAGGAAATGGCAGCGCTCGGCGGGCCGCCCTACAAGCAGCGGGGCGCGGCATCGGACGCCTACGTGCGGGCCTTCCGCGAGCTGTGGTCGTCGCCGGACCCGAAGGGCGATGGCACGTATGCGTGTCTCGATGGCCTCATCTTCGAGCCGAAGCCCGTGCAGCGGCCAGGTCCGCCCCTCTGGGTCGGCGGCGAAAGTCCCGCAGCCCGCCGGCGCGCGGGGCGCCTCGGCGACGGCTGGTATCCGGCCGTCCGCAACCCGGCCGAGCCGCTCGACACGCCCGCGCGCTTCGCCGCCGCGCTGGCCAAGGTGCGCCACGAGGCAGAGACCGCCGGCCGCGATCCCGCCGCGCTGGACGTGGCACTCTTCGCCAATGGCCTGTCGCTCGGCGAGTCACGCCGTGCCAGCGACGGCAGCCGCTCGAGCTTCACGGGATCGGCCGCAGACATCGCCGAGGACGCCGCGGCCTACCGGGCCGCTGGCGTCAAGCACTTGATCATCGGCTTCGAGAGCAACGATCTCGCGGACGCTCTCAATAAGGTCGAGGCCTTCGCCACCGACGTCATGGCGCGGGTGAAATAGTGCCGACGTGGCCCGGCGGGCCCTGCAGCCCGCCGGCTCAAGCTCAAGCGAAAGGAGGCCACATAGCTTATACCGCCCCGCCAATCAATTGACCTCTGGAATCCAAGGATATGAGCATAGCGAGGTGATGCGGCCTGGTTCGGCGATGATGCGGCTCCAGGCCTGCGACGCGGCATGGACAATGGCGTCGTAGTCGGCGTGCAGGCGATGCGAGAGGTAGCGCTCTTTCAGGTGAAGCCACACGCGCTCGACCGGATTGAGCTCGGGCGAATAGGGCGGCAACGGCACGAGCGTGATGTTCGACGGGACGACGAGCGCCCTCGCACCGTGCCATCCCGCCTGATCGAGCACCATCGCCACGTGCTCGTCCTCGGCGATCGTCGAGGCGAACTTGTCGAGGAACAGCTGCATCGCCTCGGTGCTCACATACGGCAGGATCAGCGCGAAGGCGTTATCGGTTCCGGGCTCTA
>JBFWQN010000291.1:0-6810 GCA_050249405.1 Hyphomicrobiaceae bacterium
GCTCATGCGCCGCGAGCTGCGGGCGCTGGCGGAGAAGGAGGGGTGAGCAGCTACTATGGCTCGCAGTTGGAGGCACAAGTGGAGCAATTGGCAAAATTTGCGATCGAAGCTGCGGAAGAGCTGAAAAAACGTGGCTTACCAGATTTGCGCAGAAGGCTAGAAAAGCCGATTGAATATGGTGCAGGTTGGCATGTTGAGATCACAAAGACGAACAAAGACAATATAGTTTTTTGCCTTTGGATTGATAATAGCTTCAGAGAGAAGCTTATTTGGGTGGGCGTATCAAGCAGCAAGAAATCTTGCCTGCAAAATTTCATGGAAAGTCGCTTGAGCGCCACTCGAATCCTCAAAGATGAAGATGCAAACCCTGACGAGACCAAATATTGGCGAGACGAAATTATTCAAAGCCTGAAACCACTTTTCCGCAATCGACTTGGGCCAGGATCGCCGCTGATACAAGAAAGCTACCGAGGGGAACACTACTTGGGCTCGCTTGTTTCCCCGGAGCTATTTTCCGCGATTGACGCTGCTGACCTATGTAAACATCTTCTTTCCGGGAAGGCAAGCAAGTCGCCGTCGGAACACCAAAGCGACTTCGACAGAGAGGTTGATGAGGCGGCCTCTGATTGGGAGGCTCTTCGAAAAAGACTGGAGAAAGCCCCAGCGAAACCGCGCCGCGTGTGCCGACTGATAGTCGAGTTCGCTCGCAATCCCGATGTCGTTACCATGAGGCTGCATATTGCCCAAGGCCGTTGTGAAGGGTGCAATTCGCTGGCTCCATTCAAGCGCCGCGACACTGGAGCGCCATATTTAGAAGTTCACCACATTATACCCTTAGCTGGTGGGGGTGACGATACGGTAGAAAATACGACTGCTTTATGCCCAAACTGCCATCGCAAGGCACATTACGGCGAGTAGCCATGGCAAGGAACCTACATCCCCTAACGAGATTTGCCATGCTTCGGGAGCCGATTCAACGCCTTTTCTGGCTGCCCAGGAGCAGCGCCAGTGGAATCGCACAGAGCGAGGCCACCATGTACATCGTGAAGGCGTTGAGATAGCCGATCAGCGCCGCCTGCCGGTTGATCTCGCGGGCGAGGCGGGCGATGTCGGGCAGGCTCTCGACCGACCACGACCCTGACACCCATGGCAGGTTGAACGAGCGGTTGAAGGGCGAGAGATGCTCGCCGAGCCGGCTGAAATTGGCGCCCGTTGCGCGAACGATCTCGGCTACCGACAGCGAGATGAAGAACGACGAGCCAATATTCCGCATCAGGTGGAAGACGCCCATCGCCTCGGCGCGGTAGCGCGGGGCCAGCGTGCGGAACGCGGCGAACGACATCGGCACCCAGATGATGCCGATCGCGGTGCCCTGGATGAAGCCGTTGGCGGCGAGCACCCAGTCGGGCACGTTGAGGTCGATCGAGGACAGCCAGAAGCCGGACAGGGCGTGCAGCGCGAAGCCACCGGCCATGCCGATCCTGGGATCGATCCTGGCGAGCTTGTCGGAAATGAAGAAGCCGAGGACAGCGCCCAGCCCTCGCCACGAGATGACGAAGCCGATCAGGCTGTCCGGATAGCCGGCGTGCGCCTGGAGAAGTTGTGGCAGCAGCACCATCGGCGTGAAATTGAGCATGCCGAACACGGTCACCAGCACGAAGCCCATCGCATAGTTTCGATCGAGCAGGATCGACGGCGACAGGAAGGGCTTCTCGGCCGTCAAGCAGTGGGCGATGAACACATAGAGCGCGATCCCCGCGAGGGCGGTGGCTGCCGTGATCTCGACGGATTCGAACCAGTCGAGGCGCTGGCCGCGGCTCAGCACCACCTGGGCGAGCGCGAGTGCGGCGGCGAGCGCCAGGAACCCCGTCCAGTCCAGGCTCGGCCGCTGGCCGGGCGGATCCTTCGGCAACGTGGACCGAAAGGCGAGAAACGCCGCGAGGCCGAACGGCACGGTCAGATAGAAGACGTAGCGCCAGCTCCAGACCTCGGCGATCCAGCCGCCGACGGACGGACCGATCACCGGGCCTGCCATGTTGGCGACGCCGAATACCGAGATCGCGAGGCCGTGCTGGCGGCTCGGAAAGACGTTGAGCAGGATCACCTGCCCGAGAGGCACCAGCGCAGCGCCACCGCCGCCCTGCACGATGCGCCACAGCACGAGGCTCTCGAGAGAGCCGGCGAGACCGCACATCAGCGTGCCGACCGTGAAGACGAAGACGCTCCAGACCATTACGTTGCGAGAGCCGAAGCGAGCCGTCAGCCAGCCGGTCATGGGCGTGACGATGGCCGTCGCCAGGATGTTGAACGTCACCGTCCAGGCGATCTCGTCCTGGGTCGCCGACATGGCGCCCTGCATCTGCGGCTGCAGCCCGGACGCCACGAGGATGGTCGCGTTGTAGATGGTCGAGCCGAGCACGATCGAGGCCAGAATCAGCCAACGCTGCGCCAGGGGCACGTCGACGACGGGATCGCTCACGGGGGTGGCAGTGGCTGTGGCAGTCGTCATCGGCTCGCGCGGCGGCTGCGCCCGTGGCATAGGGCCTGACAAACTCAATAAGCAGGGTTCGTCCACCGGATCAACCGGCGGCTACGCCACCAGACGCGACAATCGCGGGCAGTCTGCCGCTCCCGCATGCAAGTGGAGGCGGGCTTGCGTCAGTATTTACGGCCGACGATCAACTCGACTCCGTCCGAGCCCACCTCCTCGAAGTGCAACGTGTCGGCTGGCACCTCGAAAACATCGCCTGGCTTGTAGGCCCGCGGCGTGCCCTGCTTCGTCACGATGAACGTGCCGTCCAGGATCAACCCGCGCACCGAGAAGTGGTGGCCGTGCTCGCCGTTGGCGGGCCGCGCCTCGTAGCGCTTCCTCTCGATCTCCGTGTAGCCGTCAGACCTGAGACCGGCTTCGAAGGCGGTGGTGTCCATCCCGGGGCGCTCCGCATCTAGACTGGAAAGGGCCAGCGCAGTATCTGCGCTGGCCCTTTCCAAGTCGAGCAGTCAAGTACGGCTGTCGAGTGAAGCAGGCCTCAGGCCTTCTTCGCCTCTTTCATCGCCTTGAGCACCTTCGGCGGCGACAGGGGCAGCTCGAACATGCGCACACCCGTCGCGCGCCGGGCCGCCGCGTTGATGGCGGCCATCGGCGGCACGATCGCCGTCTCGCCGATGCCACGCACACCATAGGGGTGACGTGGGTTCGGCACCTCGACGATGATGGTCTCGATCATCGGCAGGTCGGAGGCGACGGGGATGCGGTAGTCGAGGAAGCCCGCGTTCTGCAGGCGGCCCTTGTCGTCGTAGATGTACTCCTCGTTCAAGGCCCAGCCGATGCCCTGCGCGGCGCCGCCCTGGAACTGGCCCTCGACGTAGGCCGGGTGGATGGCGATGCCGGCGTCCTGGATCACCGTGTAGCGGGTGATCGTGAGCTTGCCGGTGTCGGGATCGACCTCGGTATCGGCGATGTGCACGCCGAACGACGGGGCCGCGCCCTGCGCCGAGATGGCACCGACGCCGACGATGGAGCCGCCGGTCTTGCCGGCGACCTTGGCGATGTCGGTAAGCGTCATCGGCTTGTGCTTGCCGGCATTCTCGCCGGCCGGCTTGATCTGGCCGTCCTCCCAGGACACGGCGTCCTCGGGGATCTCCCAGAGCTTCGCCGCGCGCCCGCAGGCCTGCTTGATGATCGAGCGGGCCGCCTCGACCGTGGCAAGGCCCGACGAGAAGGTCGAGCGCGAGCCGCCGGTGACGAAGTTGTAGCCGAGCGAGGAGGTGTCGGCGATGATCGGCCGCACCTTCTCGTACGGCATCTTCAGCTCCTCGGCCGCCATCATGGCGAGCGAGGCCCGCAGGCCGCCGATGTCGGGCGTGCCGGCCATCAGGGTCAGCGTGCCGTCCTCGTTGAGCTGCAAGTTGACCGTCGTCTCGCCGCCGATGTTGAACCAGAAGCCGGCCGCCATGCCGCGCCCCTGGCTCTTGCCGAGCGGCGCGTTCCAGTGCGGGCTCTTCTTCGCCGCCTCGAGGCACTCGACCATGCCGACGGGACCGAACTTCGGACCATAGGCGGCCTTGGTGCCTTCCTTGGCGGCGTTCTTCAGGCGCAGCTCGATCGGGTCGATGCCGAGCTTCTCGGCGATCTCGTCGACGACACTCTCGACGGCGTATTCCGAGATCGGGCCGCCGGGCGCGCGATAAGCCGCGACCTTGGGCCGGTTCGAGAGCACGTCGTAGCCGACGACCTTGACGTTCGCCAGGTCGTAGGGGGCGAAGGCGCACATGCAGCCCGGCTGCACGGGCGAGCCCTGGAAGCAGCCGGCCTGGTACTTGAGCACAGCCTCACCGGCCGTGATCGTGCCGTCCTTCTTGACACCCATCTTCACCCAGATGTGGGCGCCGGACGTCGGGCCGGAGGCTTTGAACACCTCCTCGCGGCTCATCACCATCTTCACCGGCCGGCGCGACTTGGCCGAAAGGGCCAGTGCCACCGGCTCGAGGTAGACGACCGTCTTGCCACCGAAGCCGCCGCCGATCTCCGACGACGTGACGCGCAGCTTGGTCATGTCCCAGCCGAGCAGCCGGGCGCAGTGGGCGCGCGCGATCCAGTGGCCCTGGGTCGTGGTCCACAGCTCGGCGGTGCCGTCCTCCGAGACGCTCGCCACGCAGGCATGCGGCTCGATGTAGCCCTGGTGGACAGCCGCCGTCTTGAACTCGCGCTCGACGACGAGGTCCGCCTCGGCGAAGCCCTTGGCGACGTCACCGAGCGTGAACTCGACGCGCTTGGCGACGTTCGAGGGCTTGGCCGGTGGCGGCGTGACGCCGACCGTGATCATGCCGTCCTCGACGATCGGGGCGTCGGGCTTCATGGCCTCGAGCACGTCGATGACGTGCGGGAGAACCTCGTAGTCGACCTTGATCGCCTTGAGGGCTGCGCGTGCAGCCGACTCGCTGGTGGCCGCGACGGCCGCCACGGGATGGCCCTCAAACAGCGCCTTCTCGCGTGCCATGACGTTGCGGACGACGTCACGGTAGTTGACCAGCATCTCGCCGGCCGGGACGAACTCGGAGCCTTGCTCCTTGAAGTCGTCGCGGCAAACGACGGCTTTGACACCGGGGATCGCCAGGGCGGCCGAGACGTCGATCGACTTGATGCGCGCATGCGCGTGGGGCGAGCGCAGCACCTTGCCGACCAGCTGGCCAGCCATCCTGTGGTCCGCGCCATACTTGGCGCGGCCAGTCACCTTGTCTGCACCGTCGGGGCGCACGGGGCGCGTTCCGACGACGTCGAACTTGGGGCTCTTCACTCGCTCCTGCATGTGATCAGGCTCCTCGCATCTCGGCGGCGGCATCCATCACGGCGCGGATGATCTTGTCGTAGCCCGTGCAGCGGCACAGGTTTCCGGCAAGCCAGTAGCGAACCTCGGTCTCGGTCGGATCGGGGTTCTTCTCGAGCAGGGACTTCGCGGCGACCAGCACGCCCGGCGTGCAGATGCCGCACTGGAGTGCCGCGTGCTCGAGGAACTTGCGCTGCAGCGGGTGCAGCTTCTCGCCCGAGGCCATGCCCTCGATGGTCTCGACCTTCTTGCCGTTGGCCTCGACGCCGAGGACCAGGCACGAGCAGACGAGACGGCCATCGACGAGCACGCTGCAGGCGCCGCAGTCGCCCGAGCCGCAACCCTCTTTGGCGCCGGTCAGGTTCAGCTCGTCACGCAGGCAGTCGAGCAGGGTCTGGTCGGTCTCGCACAGGAACTCGACCTCGTCGCCGTTCACAACGGCGGTCACATGGTGCTTGTGTTTCATGGTCACGCCTTCCTCGCGCGCTCGAGCGCGATCAATGCCGTTCTCTTGGCGAGCACGCCCGCCACCTCGGTCCGGAACTCGATGGTTCCGCGCTTGTCGTCGATCGGCTTGCAGGCCGCCCTGGCCGCCGCCGCGCACTTCTCGAGCGCTGCGTCGTCCACCTTCGTGCCGACGAGGGCCTTGCCGGCATCCTCGACCAGCAGGGGACGCGCTGCGATCGCGCCGAGACTGACGCGGGCCGCGGTGCAGGTGCCGGAGCCGTCGAGCGTGAGGCTCACGCCGCAGCCGACCACGGCAATGTCCATCTCGGTGCGCGGGATGAAGCGGAGATAGGCATCACCCGAGTGCGGCGCACGCTTCGGCAGCAGGAAGGAGGCGATGATCTCGCCCTTCTGCAGCGCGAGCTTGCGCGGCGCCAGCATGATGTCCTCGACCTTCAGCTCGCGGCGGCCATTGGGCCCCACGATCGAGGCCACGGCGCCGGCGGCGATCATCGCGGGCACGCTGTCGGCGGCGGGAGAGCCGTTGCACAGGTTGCCGCCCAGCGAGGCGCGGCCCTGCACCTGCGTCGAGCCGATGAGGTTCGCGGCCTCGATCACGCCCGGCCAGATCTTCTTCAGGCTCGCATGCTCCTTGAGCTCGGCACCGGAGACGGCCGCGCCGATCCTCCAGCCACCTGCCTCCTCCTTGATGCTGCGCGTCTCGGCGATCTTCTTGATGTCCACGACGAGCGCGGGCGAGAGGACCTCGGCGCGGATCTGGACCAGGAGATCCGTGCCGCCTGCCAGGACGCGCGCCTCGCCGCTCTCGGCCGCGAGCAGCTTGGACGCGGCTTCGAGACTATCCGGTGACTCGTATCGCATGCGTGATTTGCCTCTTGCCTTTGGTTTTCCGGTTGGACTGTTTGGAAGGATTACAAGGTACGCTTACACGGCTTGCCTGCCAGCGCCAACCCGTCCGGACAAATGCCGGCGGACCCGCGCGTCCGGTGCCATGACGGCAGCACCTCGAGAGTGA
>JBFWQN010000292.1:0-6809 GCA_050249405.1 Hyphomicrobiaceae bacterium
CGAACGTCTGGCTCGCAGGGATCGAGGCGCGGCATCTCTCATTCGAGAAGCGGCTGGAGCAGCGTGTCCGCTACAACTATGCCGAGACCCGGCTGGAAGACTGGGACGCGAGCGATTTCGGCACGTTCTACGCGCGAAACGACAACCGGCGACGCAATGCGGCGTACGTCGCCACGCTCTCGCTCGACTCGCCGGCTCTGGCCAGCGTGCTCCGACACAGCGTCACCGGCCTCGTCGAGCACGAGACCGAGACGTTCAACCAGGTGACCGGCGACAACCTCACGCGCGAGAGAAAGCGGCTCGCGACAGCGGGCGAGTACCGGGCGGAGCTGTTCGACCGTCTCACCGTGACCGGCAATATCCGCCGGGACGACAACGACACGGTGCCCGATTCCACGACATGGCGAGCGGCGGCGTCGCTGCGCCTCGGCGAGCGTGGCGGCTGGTGGGGGCTGCGCCCGCACAGCAGCTACGGCACGGCGGTCAAGCTGCCGACGATGGTCGAGCAGTTCGGCCAGTTCGCGGGCTTCGTGCCGAATGCCAACCTGAAGCCGGAAGAAAGCACGGGCTGGGACGCCGGGCTCGAGCTTTCGCTGATGCGCGGTGCCGTCGTGCTCGACGCGACCTACTTCAAGGCCAATCTCGAGAACGAGATCGTGACGCGCTTCCTGCCATTCTTCCAATCGACGGTCGAGAACCTGGCCGGCGAGAGCACGCGGAAGGGCGTGGAGCTTTCGGCGCGCTGGAGGCCGATGTCATGGCTGACGCTGGGCTCGGCCTACACGTGGCTCGATGCGCGCGACGACCAGGGGCTGCCGGAAATCCGCCGGGCTCGAGATTCGGGGCGCCTCGATGCGACGATGGCGTTCGCGGGCGGCCGGGGCACGCTCACAATGGCGGCCATCTACAACGGCACGACGCCGGATTTCGCCTTCGGGCTGCCGACGTTCGAGACGGTGCGCGTGAAGCTCGACGACTACTGGCTGGCGACGGTCGCGGCGCGCTACAAGCTGCAACCCGGTGTGGAGGTGTTCGGCCGCATCGAGAATGCCTTCGACGCCCACTACCAGGAGGTCTACGGCTTCGAGACGGCCGGCATCGCGGCCTATGCGGGCCTGAAGCTCACCTTCGGCGGCGAGGACGGCATCCGTAAATAGCAGGGTTTGCAATGGGCCTCGCCCTTTGGCCGGAACGGCGAGGGGCGGTGCCCCCCGCATCGGCGACACCATCGCCGCCGCAGAGGACGCGCATGGCACCGAGGCTCTGCAACCCGATCGTCGCCCTTCTGGTCGCCGCAGGCTCGGCGGCGCTGTCCGCGCCGATGGTCCGTGCCGATGAGGCCGTGCCCCGCCGCATCGTGTCATTGAACCTGTGCACGGACGCGCTGCTGCTCGACCTCGTGCCGCGTGAGCGGATCGCCGCCCTCAGCCATCTCGCCGCCGATCCGCTCGTGTCGCCGGTCGCCGAGCGCGCGAAGGACATTCCCTGGACACGCGGCGAGGCCGAGCGCGTGCTCGCCTTCGATCCCGATCTCGTGCTCGCCGGAACGTTCACGACGCCTGCGACGCTCGACCTCCTCGAGCGGATCAGCCGGCGTGTGGAGCGGGTGCCGCTGGCGAGCGACATCGACGGGATTCGCGCCGCGGTTCTGCAGGTGGCAGGGTCGGTCGGCGAGCGGGCGAAGGGAGCGGAGCTCGTGCGACGGCTGGACGAGACGCTGGCGGCGGCAGCGGCCGACGCTCCAAAGGGCCGGCGCCCATCGGCTGCCGTCTATCAGGTCAATGGACTGTCGTCCGGTCCGGGCAGCCTCGCCGATGCGCTGATGACGGCGGCGGGCCTCGCCAATCATACGGCCGCGCTGGGTCTCGGTGCGAGCGGCGCGCTGCCGCTCGAGCTCTTGGCCGCGCGACCGCCGGATCTGGTGGTGCTGTCGGGGCCGGCCGACGAGTACCGCACTGTCGTTGCCGAGAACCTCCGACATCCGGCGCTGGCCGCCGTGCTCGCGGGCCGCGCGTCGGCCGTGGTGCCGTGGCGGCTGTGGCTCTGCGGCACGCATCATGCGGGCGAGGCGGTGTCGCTTCTGGCGCGGGCCCGGCGACGGATCGGGGGGGATGCCCCGCGGACGCCGAAATGAGTGCAGCGGACGGCGACACAGGGGCCTTCGGCGAGGCATGGCGCTGGCGCGTTGTGATCGCCGCACTGGCGGCACTCACGGGTTTGCTCGCACTCCTGTCGATGCTCGTCGGGCCGGCGGGCCTCGGGCTGCCGGAGCACGCCGCGCGCCTGATCCTCGTCGAGATCCGCCTGCCGCGCACCCTGCTGGGCCTGCTGGTCGGCGGGGGCCTCGGCCTTTCAGGCGCCGTCCTGCAGGGCTACCTGCGCAATCCGCTCGCCGAGCCGGGCGTGATCGGCATTGCCGGCGGAGCGGGCCTCGGCGCCGTTCTCGCCATCCACACCGGCGCGTCGGCCGCATTTGCGCTGGCGCTGCCGCTGGGGGGGCTGGCGGGGGCGGCCGCGTCGATGTCGGCGGTGCTGCTGCTGGCCGGTCCCCGCAGCAGCGGATTGAGCCTCATCCTCGCAGGCGTCGCCGTCTCCAGTCTCGCCTCGGCGCTGATCTCGGGCGTGCTCGCCGTCTCGCGCAATCCGTTCGCCTCGGTCGAGATCGTGTTCTGGCTTCTGGGGTCGCTGGCCGACCGGAGCCTCGTCCACGTCTGGCTGGCCGCGCCGTTCGTAGTCGCGGGCTCGGCCATTCTTCTCGCGCAGGGCCGTGCGCTCGACGTGCTGACGCTCGGCGAGGACGTCGCGCAGAACCTGGGTGTCGAGCCCGCCCAGTTGCGGCTCGCCGTCGTCGCCGGTGCGACGCTGGTCGTCGGTGCGGCAACGGCGGTCGCGGGCACCATCGGCTTCGTCGGGCTGGTGGTGCCGCATCTCCTGCGACCGCTGGTCGGCCACGTGCCGTCACGGCTGCTGCCGGCAAGTCTGCTCGGGGGAGCGGCGCTCGTCCTGGCGGCGGACCTGGCACTGCGGCTGATCACGCCCGCGGGGGAATTGCGGCTCGGCGTCGTCACGGCGTTGGTCGGCACGCCCTTCTTCCTGTGGCTGGTCGTCCGCTCCCGCAGCGAGCTCGAGCCATGAGACTGTCGGCCCACGACCTGAGTGTGAGCCTTGGCGGCAGCGCGGTGCTGCACGGCGTCTCGATCGAGTGTGGCCCCGGCCGCGTCACGGGGCTGCTCGGCCCCAACGGAGCCGGAAAATCGACACTGATCCGGACGCTCGCCGGACTGCTGCCGGTTGCCTCCGGCCGCATCGAGATCGACGGCGTCGCCATCGGGCGTCTCACTCCTGCGGAGCGTGGCCGACGCATCGCCTACCTGCCGCAGGAGCGCACCCTGCACTGGCCGCTTGCGGTGCGCCGAGTGGTCGCGCTCGGCCGTCATGCTCACGCCAGGGGCGAGGCCGATACCCGCGCTGCGGAGGCGATCGCCGCGGCGCTCAGGGCCACGGATACGGTCCATCTGGCGGATAGGTCGGTGGCCGGCCTCTCGGGCGGCGAGCGCGCCCGGGTGCTGTTCGCGCGCGCGCTGGCGCAGGAGGCGCCGGCCATTCTCGCCGACGAGCCGACGGCTGGCCTCGATCCGGCGCATGCGCTGGGCCTGTTCGAGGTGCTCCGGCGGCTTGCCGCGGAAGGGAGGACGCTCGTGGTGGCGCTTCACGACCTGTCGCTGGCGGCACGCTTCTGCGACGACGTGGTGCTGCTCCACGACGGTCGTGTCGCGGCAACCGGTCCACCCGCGGAGACGTTGACGGCCGGGCGCCTGGCCCACGTGTTCGGCGTCCGCATGGGCGTCGGTGTCGTCGATGGCGTGCCGGCCGTCGTCCCTGTGGCGCCCGCATGAGCGGGACAGCGAGGCGCGACGCCGACTGACAGTGACCCCGGCCGGCGCCTGGGCCAGTATGGCGAGCCGCCAGTGGTGCGCAGGGGAGCGGACAGCGTGCTGGGATTTCGCAAGAGGTCGCTCAGGCTCAATCTCGCGCTGCAAGGCGGCGGGGCGCACGGTGCCTTCACCTGGGGCGTGCTCGATCGACTGCTGGACGAGAGCGACATCGAGATCGGCTGGATCAGCGCTACGAGCGCGGGGGCGGTCAATGCCGTGGCCTTCGCCGACGGCCTCGCCGAGGGCGGGCGCGCGGGGGCGCGCGACCGGTTGCGCGCCGTCTGGGAGGCCGTGATCGAGGCCGGAGTGCCGGACCTTCTCCGCCTCAATCCGTTCCTCTACGGCATGAGCCGCTCGCAGACCATGGGCCAGGTGGCGTCGCTGTTCTCGCCCTACGAGCTTAATCCGCTCAATCTCGATCCGCTGCGCAAGCTGGTCGCGGCGCATATCGATTTCGAACGGCTGCGGAGCGCGGACGGACCCGAGTTGCTGATCGCGGCGACCGACGTCGCCACCGCTCGACCGCGCCTTTTCCGGCGTCGCGAGATGACGGTGGAGGCGGTGCTCGCATCGGCCTGCCTGCCGCAGGTGCACCATGCGGTCGAGATCGAGGGGCGGGCCTATTGGGACGGCGGCTTCAGCGCCAACCCCGATCTCGTCACGCTCGTGGCCGAGAGCCCGGTCGGCGATACGCTGCTCGTGCTGCTCAATCCGGTCGAGAAGGCGCTGGCGCCGCGCACGGCCCGCGAGATCGCCGCCGAGGTGAGCCGGGTGACGTTCACGCAGCCGCTGGTGCGCGACGTGATGGAGATCGCGGCGCACCGCGAGGGCGTGCGCGTCTCCCGCT
The DNA here is from genome assembly GCA_050249405.1 of Hyphomicrobiaceae bacterium. Classification (GTDB taxonomy): domain Bacteria; phylum Pseudomonadota; class Alphaproteobacteria; order Rhizobiales; family Hyphomicrobiaceae. Next base: position 4,783 of record JBFWQN010000292.1, read on the forward strand.
GGGGCAGGGCGCGAACCCGGGCCGAGCGGCTGGCGACGCACCGCTTCCACATGATCGAGGCCGACCGTCACACCGGCGCGCTACCGCCGGACTCGAAAGTGCGTCCGGATCGGGCCGTGCTGACCTTCCTGCACAATGCAGGGCGGGAGGAGGCCAAGCGATGGCTGGCCGAGGCCAAGAGCGCCATCGGCCGGCGCTCCTCGGTGGATCTCGCGGCGCGCCTGCTGGGCCCGCTCGGCTCTCTGGCGCCGACGGGTGAAGCGCCGGACCAGGAGGAGCCAGAGGAAATGGCGCGGCACGTCAAGCTCTGATCGATGCAGCCGGTTACGAAGAACCGTCGCCGGCGTTTGCTATGGGGCGCAGATGTGCTTTTCTCGCAAACTCCGACCTCCGTATTTCGAGCGTGCCCATGTCCGCCTGGCTTCGTCGCATTGGTGCACTGGCAGCCCTGCTGCCCCACGTCGCTCCCGCTTCGGCCCAGGATGTGCTGAAGAAGCATGCCGCGATCACGGGCGAGCGCCGGCCGGCGCTCTGCGCAACGCGCGAGACGGTGGGGCTGGTGCTGGCGGTGCTCGAGCGAGCCGCCGCGGCGAGGGCCCAGGCGAAAGTCGAGAAGGCGAAGAGCCTCTATGAGATCGCGGCGCGGTTGCAGGGCGAGCTCTGCGAGAAGCCGGGGCCGGAAGACGCGGTGATCGTGCGCTGCGATCTCGGCCGCAGGCAGCTCCCCGGCAATGCGGTGACGCTGCTCAAGGTGACCGCGGTCATCCGGTCGGAGATCGACAAGGGCGAGCAGTCGTTCTTCTCCTGGTCCTACCAGCCCGTCGAGGCGAGCGCCGGGGGCGCCGCCGATACGGCTGCCAACGACCGCCGCTGGTGCTCGGAGGAGACCGCCGACAAGCCGGTTGCCGCGACGCCCGACAGCATTCTGCGTGTGCAGCAGCGGCTCTACGATATCGGCCTCCACGTCGGCGGCATCACGGGGCAGCTCTCGCCCGAGACGATCCGCGCACTTTCCGACTTCCAGCGCTGGGCGAAGCTTCCCGCGACAGGGCAGCTGACGGAGGCGACGTTGGCCCGCCTCGACAAGACGGAGGCGCCGAAGTCGTGGGTCGCGATCGCTTTCGACGGCGGCGGCCACTATGGCGCGGCACGCGGCGAGGGAACGCGCCGACTGAGCGAGGCCGAGGCGGTGAAGCGCCTCCGGCAGCGGTCGCAGGCCGACTACAAGGTCACCTCGTCCGCCGCGCCGAGCTGCATCGGCATTGCGACGACACGCTACATCGGCCGGGACAACGGGCGCCGCGTCTCCTACACGCAGACCTTCACGAGCATCGCCGCCGATGCCGGGGCGGCACGCAGCAACGTGGTCGCCTACTGCAATCAGCAGAAGGGCGGCGGCACGTGCCAGCTCAAGGAGGCCGTCTGCGCCGAGGCGGCGACGGCCCAGCGGGACGATCCGGCGCTCTGGTCCGTCAATGGCTTGGCGCCGAGGTCGGACCCGCAACAGCCGCTGAGCATCAATGCCCCGCCGCCCCGCTTCGATCCGAAGCAGCCCGACACCACCAATAGGCCGGCGCCGATCAGAATCGAGCCGCGCGCCGACCCGAAGCAGCCGGTCACGGCAAACAGCCCGGCACCCTCGAAGTAGGGGAGGAGACGATGCGCGCGTCGTCGCCGAGGGGCGCTACACTTCGGGCCGCCGCAGCCCTGCTCGGGCTCGCAACGCTCGTCGCCTGCGCTGCCACCTCGCAAGCCCAGCCGCGCAAGGCGCTCGTCATCGGCAATGCCCGCTACATCGCGGCGACCCAGCTGCGGAACGCCACGTCGGATGCATCCGCGATGGCGGCGCGGCTCCGCCGCCTGGCGTTCGACGTGACGCTCGTCCTCGATGCCGTCAAGGTTGGCTTCGAGCGGCAGGTGAACACGTTCGCGGCCTCTCTCGCCGGCACCGAGGCGGCACTCTTCTACTATGCCGGGCACGGCCTGCAGGTCGACGGACGCAACTTCATGGTTCCGGTGGATGCCCG
>JBFWQN010000293.1:0-6806 GCA_050249405.1 Hyphomicrobiaceae bacterium
GCTCGGTGGGGCATGGCGGGCGATACGTTGGGCAGACCGCACTCCCCGAGGAGGATCGCGGGCGGACTGTTGTAAGGGCCCGGGAAGTAGGTGAGGACCAGGCACGGGCTTACGCGCGGTCGGTTTCAATGGCTAACGGCGTCGCCGAGTGGGGCAGCGCACAACAGGGTTCCACTTGATATGACCCTGGTCGGTCATGCGCTCCCAGGCGACAACGGGTCGGCTATAGGTCGCGGAGCAAGGGCACATCCGAGAACAACCGCGAGGGCGGTCTGCCACGGTACCAGCAGGATTGCTGGACTATCAAACTGGTTCGTCCACGGGAGAAGCAGACCGAATAGAGCGCCCGTAGCAACGAAACGTACGCCCACCGAAATCCGCTGCAGGACCGAGGTAGCAGCCGCTGCACCAGCCCACGTCAGAAAGGCGCCGACTGCGCCAGCTGCAAACCCACTGACGTAGGTTCTGAAAGTTGCGGGGAGCCCAATTGCGTACAACCAATTCTCTGCCAGTTGCATGGCGAGATTGACGGCTAGCTCCCATCCGATCCAGGTGGCGATCAGAGCGGTCACGGTCGCAGTCCACGATGGGTTTCCCCAACACCGCACGCCGAATGTCACCACCAATCCAAACCAAATCCCTGTCAGCACCATATGGAGTCCGAAGTGGGGTGCCTCGCCGAAACCTACTCCCAGTGCAAACGTCCCAAGCACGCTCGATGCAACGCCAAGTGCGGCGAGGATCAAAGCTGGGTGATGAACGCTCGATCTCATTTCCATTTCACCGGCAATTGCCCGGCTATAGGTGCCGCTCAGACTATGGCCGGACAATGTTTGTGCAACAATTGGCCCTGTCCTACTGATCGGTCCCGAGGGTGAGGCAAGATTTCGTCAGAGCTCGTCGGCTTTCTGGGGAGGGACTGACCGGTGCTTTTCGGGATGATGTCCGTTGTCCTGGGCCGTCCCTCCGGTCCCGCTCTCCCGTCCCGCCCTCGCACGCACCCGCCGTTCAGCATCCTGCCATTGGCGTTTGCAGTTCCGGGTGCATCCGGTCCAAAAAGACGGGTGGCTCGGCGGGGGTGCCGCCGGACGGGCGTTCGGCCCGTGGGCCATTCGCGCGCGAGGCGCGATCCGAGGTGAGGACGGGGACGATGCATGGCCGCGGCTGATCACACGTACGACTACATCATCGTCGGCGCGGGCTCGGCGGGCTCGCTGCTGGCCAACCGGCTGTCGGCCGATCCGCAGACGCGCGTGTTGCTGCTCGAGGCGGGCGGCAAGGACAACTACCACTGGATCCACATCCCGGTCGGCTATCTCTACCTGATGGGCAATCCGCGCGCCGACTGGTGCTTCACGACGGCGCCCGACGCGGGCCTCAACGGGCGCAGCCTGAACTATCCGCGCGGCAAGGTGCTCGGCGGCTGCACGTCCATCAACGGCATGATCTACATGCGGGGCCAGGCGCGTGACTACGACCTGTGGCGCCAGCAGGGCAACCCCGGCTGGGGCTGGGACGACGTTCTGCCCTACTTCAAGAAGCACCAGGACCAGTGGGCGCTGGAGCCGTCGGCCTTCGAGGGGCTGCACGAGCGCGGCGGCGAATGGCGCATCGAGAACGCGCGCGTGCGCTGGGAGATTCTCGATGCCTTCCAGGAGGCGGCGCACCAGGCCGGCATTCCGAAGACCAACGACTTCAATCGCGGCGACAACGAAGGCTGCGGCTATTTCCACGTCAACCAGCGGTCGGGCGTGCGCTGGAACACGGCCAAGGGCTTTCTGCATCCGATCGCGCACCGGAAGAACCTGAGCATCGAGACCAACGCACACGTGCAGTGGCTGACGCTGGAGGGCAAGCGCTGCACGGGGCTCGTCTTCCGGCAGAACGGCGGCCCGCGCACGGTGACGGCGCGGCGCGAGGTGATCCTGTCGGCCGGGGCGATCGGTAGCCCGCAGCTCTTGCAGGTGTCCGGCATCGGTCCCGGCGCGCTGCTGCAGGGGCACGGCATCAAGGTACTGCACGAGATGAAGGCCGTAGGCGAGAACCTGCAGGACCACCTGCAAATCCGCTGCGCCTACAAGGTGTCGGGCGTGCCGACCATGAACGAGCAGTACCGGAGCTACGTGCAGCTCGCCAAGATCGGCCTGGACTACCTGATCAACAAGCGCGGGCCGATGACGATGTCGCCGTCGCAGCTCGGCTGCTTCACGCGCTCCGATCCGTCGCGCGAGACGCCCAACATCCAGTACCACGTGCAACCGCTGACCTTGCCGAAGTTCGGCGAGCCGCTGGACCCGTTTCCGGCGTTCACGGCGAGCGTCGCCAACGTTCGCCCGACCAGCCGCGGCACGGTGCACATCGTCTCTCCCGATCCGGACGTGCCGCCGTCGATCCGGCCCAACTATCTCTCGACCGAGGACGACCGGCGCGTCGCCGCCGACAGCGTGCGCATCACGCGGCGCATCGTGTCGATGCCGGCCCTGCAGAAGTACAGGCCGGAGGAGTTCCGGCCCGGCCCGGAGATCGACGGCGACGAGGCGCTGGCGAAGGCCGCGGGCGACATCGCGACGACGATCTTCCACCCGGTCTCCACCTGCATGATGGGGCCGGGCGACAATGCCGTGGTTGATGGACGCCTGCGCGTGAAGGGACTCGAGGGATTGCGTGTGATCGATGCCAGCGTCATGCCGGCCATCACCTCGGGCAATACCAACGCGCCGACCATGATGATCGCCGAGAAGGGCGCGCAGATGATCCTGGAGGATGCCAGGATGAAGGCGGTGGCCTGACGCGGCCCACAGGGAGATCGTCATGCCCTTTCTCACGCCCGAGCAGACCGCCATCCGCGACATGGCCCGCAGCTTTGTCGCCGGCAGGATCATGCCGCATGCGGTGGCGTGGGACGAGGCGGGGCGCATTCCATTCGAGGTGGTGGCCGAGGCCGGCCGGCTCGGCCTTTTCGGCATGACGTCGCCCGCCGAGCACGGCGGCTCGGGCGCCGATTTCCTGTCCTACGTGCTCGCGACCGAGGAGATCGCGGCAGGGGACGCGGGCCTCGCCAACATGATCAATGCCACGAACTCGTATTGCCTGAAGATTCGCGAGTTCGGCAGCGAGGCGCAGAAGCGCCGCTTCATGCACCCCGTCGCGGCCGGAGAGGCGCTCGCCTGCATGGCGCTCACCGAGCCGCAGGCGGGATCGGATGCCGCGAACCTGCGCACCAGCGCCGTGCGCAAGGGCGACCGCTGGGTGATCGACGGGACCAAGGTTTTCGTCACGTCGGGCCAGTCGGCGGGCTATTGCTGCATCATCGCGGTCACCGATCCTGCGGCCGGCAAGCGCGGCATCAGTGCATTCCTGACGCGAACCGACAAGCCCGGCTGGCGGGTGCTGCGCCACGAGCGCAAGCTCGGGCACCGGACGAACGAGACCTGCTCCGTGGCGCTGGATGGTCTCGAGGTCGACGAGGCGGACATGCTCGGGAAGCCGGGCGAGGGGCTAAAGGTGGCGCTGCAGGGACTCGATTCGGGTCGAATTGCCGTCGCGGCGCAGGCGATCGGGGTCGCCCGGTCGGCGCTCGAGGCAGCGGTCGCCTATGCGCAGGAGCGCGAGACGTTCGGCAAGCGGATCATCGAGCATCAGGCCGTCGCCTTCACGCTCGCCGACATGGCGACCAAGGTGGAGGTGGCGCGGGCCATGTGCCACCGCGCTGCGCGACTGAAGCAGGAGCGTCTCCCCTGCACGAAGGAAGCCTCGATGGCGAAGCTGTTCGCCTCCGAGATGGCGGAGATGGTGACCTCGGCCGCGATCCAGGTGCACGGCGGCTACGGCTTCATCGCGGACTATCGGGTGGAGAAATTCTATCGCGACGCCCGCGTTTTCCAGATCTACGACGGCACCAACGAGATCCAGAAAATTCTGATCGCCCGGGAGATCGCGGCGGGCCGCTGACGATGAGATGCGGCCACCGATCCGTGAGCCCTGCCGCCGAGATGCGGCAGGTCCGCCCAGGCTATGCCACCTGAAGCTGCTGTCCGGCCGGCTTGGCGCGCTGCTCGATGCGGGCGACCGCGGCAGCGAGGTCCTTCGCCGGCACCGGGCGCGAGAACAGATAGCCCTGCACGGCATCGCAGCCGGCCGCGCGCACGCGTGCGAGATGGTCCTCGGTCTCGACCCCCTCGGCGACCGTGGTCATGGAGAGGCTGGAGGCCAAGCGGGCCACGGCGCCGACGATCGCCTCGCAGTTTTTCCGCTGCGGCAGGTCGCGCACGAATGTCTGGTCGATCTTGATCTTGTCGAAGGGGAAGCTGCGCAGGTGGGAGAGGCTGGAATAGCCGGTGCCGAAATCGTCGAGCGCGATGGAAAGGCCGATGTCGCGCAGGCGATGCAATAGTGCGAGCGTCGCCGGGTCATCCCCGAGGAGGAGCGTTTCGGTGACCTCGAGCTCGAGCCGGCCTGGTGCGAGTCCCGCCTCCCGCAAGGCGTCGGCGGCGATGGATGCAAGGTCGCGGCCGGAGAACTGTGCAACGGACAGGTTGACGGCGACACGCATGTCGCCCGGCCAACTCGCGGCAGTGCGACACGCCTCCTCGAGGGCCCAGGCGCCAATCTCGCAGATGTGACCCGTCTCCTCGGCGAGCGGGATGAAGTCCGCCGGCGAGACCATGCCGCGCTCCGGATGCCGCCAGCGGATGAGCGCCTCGCAGCCGATGACGAGGCCCGAGGCCAGAGAGACGATCGGCTGATAGTGGAGCTCGAGCTCCCGGTTGGCGACGGCGTGGCCGAGGTCGCTCTCGAGTGCGCGGCGGGCGCGGATGCGGCCCTCCATCTCGGCGCAGTAGAAGCGCATCGTGCCGCGGCGCTCGCCTTTGGCCCGATAGAGGGCAAGGTCGGCGTGCTTCATCAGCTCGCCCGCATCGCGACCGTGGACGGGAGCGAGGGCGACGCCGACGGTGCCACCGATCTCGGCCCTGTGGCCTTGGAGCTGGAACGGCTGCTGCAGCGCCTCGATGACACGCAAAGCCAGGGCCTCGGAGTCGGCGCGGCAGCTCGCGTCGCGCTGGATGATGGCGAACTCGTCACCGCCGAGACGTGCGACGAGATCGCTGCGCCGCGTGATGTCCGTCAGCCGATTGCCGACTGCCACGAGCAACGCATCTCCGGCGGGATGTCCCAGGGTGTCGTTCACCTCCTTGAAGCGGTCGAGGTCGATGGCGAGAATGGCGAATGTCTCGCCGGCGCCGATGCGGGCGGTCGCCTGCTCGAGCGTCTCCTGGAAGGTATGGCGGTTGGCAAGCCCGGTCAGGGTGTCATGGCGAGCGAGGCGGACGATCCTCTCGGCGGCCTCGTAGCGCTCGGTCACGTCCTCGTGCAGGGCCACCCAGCCGCCCCACGGCAGCGGCTTCACGGAGATCTCGATGATGCGGCCATCGACGAGGCGCTGACGGAGCCGGCCTTCGTCCTTGGCCATCGCGAGATCGCCGATAGCCTCGATACCTGCCGTCCCCGCGCGGGGAACGCTCGTCTCGACCGATGCGATCAGTGTGCGCCGGTGCTCCAGCACGTCGGCGAACGGCGCGCCGGCCTGGGCCAAGTGCTCAGGAAGAGCATACATGCGGGCGTAGGCGGCATTGCACACGACGAGGCGACGGTCGCCGTCGAACATCGAGAGTCCACGCGCCATGTTGTTGAGCGCTATATCGAGCCAGCGGTTGAGCTGCTGGACCTGCACCGCGTTGCTCTTGAAGACAGTGACAGCCCTGGCCATCTCGCCGATCTCGTCGGTGCCGACCAGCTTTTCCACCGAGACGTCGGTGTCGTTGCGGGCGAGGCGGCGCATGGCGGCCGTGATGCCGTCGAGGCGCATGATCAGGCTGCGCAAGGCGACCAGGGCGAACGGCCCGATCAGAATGGCGGCAAAGAGAGCGAAGCCCGTGACGGCATTGACCAGACTGCGTGCCTTGGTGGCGAGGCCGCGGGCCTCGCGATCGGCTCCGGCGACGCGGTTGCGCCGGTGGCCGCGGATGAACTCCTGCAGGCGCTCGGCCTCGCCGACATAGACCTCGACGTTGCGCAGCCCCTGCTCCTGCGCAAAATTCGCGGCGCTCTCGAGCACATCGCGGCCGAGCCGCCAAAGGTTGAGCAGCGCATCCGCGAGCTCGTCGCCGAACGCCCCATCGGACCTCGTCACCAGCTCGGTGGTGCGACGCGCGATCTCCTCGGCGATCTTCTTGTCGCGCTCGATCTGCGACCGCTCGAACTCGAGCGGCGCCGATTCGATGACGCGACGGTGCTTCTCGAGCAGCAGCTCGAGCTCGCCCGCCTCGACCGCGCCCACGAGACCGCCCTCGTAAAGCGCGTCGGCCGCGCGCCGCGTCACCGAGGCGTAGTAGATCGAGACTGCGGTCAGGGCGGCCACCGCCGCAAGCGCGAGCCCGCAGACGAGATAAAGGCGTCCTGCAATCGTGCGCCGCTGTGCGATGACCAACTGCTCGCTCCTATAGCAAATGCTCGGCGGCCACCGAGCGGACGGCCTCGATGACGGACGTCAGATCGGGACTCGGATCGCCGAGCGTCACGAGATTGAGCTCCTGCTCGATGGGGCTATCCAGCGGGAGCTCGACGACACCTGGAACAGGAGCGAGGCGGCGCTGCGTGATGCCGAGCGCGCCGACCAGCTGACGGGTGACTTTCAGCACGTGGCTCGGCGCCTCGACGACGACCATGGCCGGTGCAGCGAACTGAGCTCCGCCGAGCAGACGGTCGCGGACGGTCGACGGAACGCCGCCGCCGGCCTGAACGGTGAC
>JBFWQN010000294.1:0-6767 GCA_050249405.1 Hyphomicrobiaceae bacterium
GATCCGCAACCGCGAGATCTGCGAGGAGATCATCGAGTTCCTGAAGCTCGAGGATTTGCGCAAGCAGCAGACGGCGGCGCTCGCCTACGGCTTGCGCAAGCGCGTCGAGCTCGGCCGCGCGCTGGCGCTCGAGCCGAAGATGCTCCTCCTCGACGAGCCGATGGGCGGCATGAACCAGGAGGAAAAGGAGGACATGGCGCGCTACATCCTCGACGTGAACGGGGAGCGCGGCGTCACCGTCGTCCTGATCGAGCACGACATGGGCGTCGTGATGGACATCTCCGACCACGTCGTGGTGCTCGACCGTGGCCGCAAGATCGCCGAGGGCACGCCCGCGGAGGTGCAGCGCGACCCGGCCGTGGTGGCGGCCTACCTCGGCACCAAGCGGGAGAGCGAGTGATGGGCCTCCTCGACACGCCTGAGACCTCGACGCTGCCGAAGCTGGTGGTGCGCAATGCCCGTAGCTTCGGAACGGCGCCGGCCATGCGCGAGAAGGATCGCGGCATCTGGAAGACGATGTCCTGGTCGGACATGGCGGCCATGCTGCGGGATCTTTCGCTCGGCCTCGCAGCCCTCGGCTTCGAGCGCGGCGACAAGCTGTCGGTGGTCGGTGACAACCGGCCCGCGCTCTACCTCGCGCAGCTCGCGGCTCAGGCGCTCGGCGGGATCGCCATTCCGGTCTACCAGGACGCCATCGCGAGCGAGCTCGTCTATGTGCTCGACCACGCGGAGGTGTCGGTGATCTTCGCGGAGGACCAGGAGCAGGTCGACAAGATCCTGTCGCTGCGCGGCGAGCTGCCGAGACTGAAATGGGTCGTCTATCTCGATCCGCGCGGGCTCACGAGCGCCGACGAGCCGATGCTGAAGTCGCTCGACGCCGTGCTCGAGATGGGGCGGAAAGCGACGGGCGGCAACGAGGCGTTCGAGCGGGAGCTCGCCAAAGGCGGGGCGGACGACGTGGCCATGATCGCCTACACGTCGGGCACCACCGGGCGGCCCAAGGGCGCCTTGCTCACACACCGCAACCTGATCAGCACCGCCGAGAGCTACATCACGGCCGAGCGCGTCGAGCGCGGCGATAACTGGCTGGCGTTCCTGCCGATGGCGTGGGTGGGTGACGCGGTCTACTCGCTGGCGGTGTCGATCGCGGCCGGAGCGACGGTCAACTGTCCCGAAAGCCCGGAGACGGTGCAGCGCGACCTGAGGGAGCTCGGCCCCACCATCGTGCTCGCACCTCCGCGTGTCTGGGAGACGCTGCTCACGCAAATGCAGGTACGATCCGCCGATGCCTCGCCATTGAAGCGCCGGCTGTTCGACTATTTCAAGGACGTCGCCGAGCGGCGCGAGCTGCTGCTGCAGGACGGCAAGGCCGTGCCGGGAGGGCTTGCCTTCGCCTACTCGCTCGGCGAATGGCTGGTCTATGCACCGGTGCGTGATCTGCTCGGGCTCAGGCTCACGCGCTGGGCCGTGACCGGCGGAGCGCCGCTCGGCCCCGACACCTTCCGTTTCTTCCGCTCTTTCGGCGTGAACCTGAAGCAGGTCTATGGGCAGACAGAGGCCTCGGCGCTCGTTGCGTTCCAGCGCGACGGCAAGGTCGATCCCAACACGGTCGGCGAGCCGGTGCCGGGGCTGGAGCTCAGGATCGCCGACAACGGCGAGCTGCAGATCAGGGGGCCGGGCGTCTTCGTCGGCTACTACAAGCAGGACGAGGCGACGGCCGATGCCAAGACGGCGGACGGCTGGCTGCGCACCGGCGATGCGGCGCAGATATCGCCGCAAGGCCAGCTCGCCATCATCGACCGGGCGAAGGACGTCGGCCGGCTCGCGGACGGCACGGCGTTCGCGCCGCAATACATCGAGAACAAGCTGAAATTCTCTCCCTTCATCCGCGAGGCGGTGGCCTTCGGCAACGATCGCGAGCTCGTCTCGGCCATGATCGCCATCGACATGGAGACGGTCGGCAACTGGGCCGAGCGGCGCAATGTCGCCTACACGAGCTTCATGGATCTCGCGCGCAAGCCCGAGGTCGCGGGCCTCATCGTCGAGGAGGTGCGCAAGATCAACGCGACGCTGCCCGAAGCGACCCGAGTTCGGCGCATCCTGCTCCTCAACAAGGAGCTCGATGCCGACGACAACGAGATCACCCGCACGCGGAAGGTGCGCCGCACCTATGTCGCCGAGAAATACAAGGCCGTTATCGATGCCTTCTACGGCGGCAAGGACAGCGCCGACGTGACGATGGAGGTCACGTACGAGGACGGCCGCAAGACGACGCTGGCCGCCACCATCGCCATCCACGACGTCGCGGCAAGCGCCGCGCGTCAGGCCGCCTGAGGGGATACATGAAGGAAGAGCTCGAGTTTCTCTTCTCGCTGGCGGTCAGCGGACTCTCGATCGGCATGATGTACTCGCTGATCGCGCTGGGCTTCGTGCTCGTCTACAAGGCGACCGACGCGATCAACTTCGCGCAGGGCGAGTTCGTGATGCTGGCCGGCTTCATCTGCGCCACCTCGCTCGCCGCCAATGCGCCGCTGTGGCTCGCCATCGCGATCGCGCTGGTGGTGATGGTGCTGTTCAGCTTCGCGCTCGAGAGGGTGGTCCTGAGGCCCTTGCTCGGCCGGCCGGTGGTCGCCGTGATCATGGCGACCATTGGACTTGCTGCGATCCTGCGCGGCCTGCCGCCGATCACCATCGGAGCACAGACGAAGACCATTCCGCTGCCGATCGGCGACGAGCCGGTGAGATTTCTCACCACGTCGCTGCCGCCGATCCAGGTGCTCGGCCTCGTCGTGTCCGCGCTGTGCCTCGCGGCCTTCACCTGGTTCTTCATGAAGAGCCGGATGGGCGTCGCCATGCGGGCCGTCGCGGACAACCAGCAGGTAGCGATGGCGATGGGCATCAACGTCGAGCGCTACTTCGCGATCGCGTGGGCCATGGCGGGTATCGTGGCCGCACTCGGCGGGATCATCTGGGGGTCGATGCTGGGCGTCGACACTCAGCTCGCACTGGTGGGTCTCAAGGTGTTTCCGGTGGTCATTCTCGGCGGGCTCGACTCGATCATCGGCGCGGTGGTGGGGGGGCTCATCATCGGCGTCGTGGAAAGCGTCGCCGCCGGCTACCTCGATCCGATCGTCGGTGGCGGCACCAAGGATTTCGCGCCGTACGTCGTCATGATCGTCGCGCTGATGTTCAAGCCGTATGGCCTGTTCGGCAAGCGCAAGATCGAGCGCATCTGAGCCCAAGCGACACCTGCCAGAGGGAAGAGCAACCCCGTGTTCTATCGCGAAGCCGGAACTTTCAAGACCACCTACGCGGCCGACATGGCGCTCTTCCCGCTGCCGCTCACGCGGTGGTGCGTCTGGGCGCTGCTGGTGCTCGTCGTGGGGATCGTGCCGCTCGCCTTGCACGAATACTACCTGTCGATCTTCAACCTGATCTTCATCGCCATCGTCGGCGCGCTGGGTCTGAATGTCCTCGTGGGCTGGACGGGGCAGATCTCGATCGGGCATGCCGCTTTCATGTCGGTCGGGGCCTACACGGCCGCCAACCTCGCGACGAAGCTCGGGCTGCCCTTCTGGATCACGCTGCCGGCCGGCGGGCTGATGGCCGCCTTCATCGGGGCCATCGTCGGCATTCCGTCGCTCAGGATCAAGGGCACCTACCTCGCCATCGCAACGCTGGCGAGCCAGCTCATCATCGAGTGGATCATCAACCACACGCCTGCCATCTCGGGCGGTGCAGCGGCGGCTATCGAGGTGCAGCGGCCGAGCCTTTTCGGCTACGAGATGAAGTCGCAGCGCGATCTCTATTTCTTCACGCTGTTCTTTGCCATCGTGGCCATCGTGGCGACGCTGAACCTCGTGCGCAGTCGCATCGGGCGGGCCTTCATCGCCATCCGCGACCAGGATATCGCCGCCGAGATCATCGGCATCAACATCTTCAAGTACAAGCTTATCGCGTTCGCCATCTCGTCGTTCTACGCGGGCGTCTGCGGCGTGCTCTATACCTACTACTTCGGCATCGCCACCTACGAGGCGTTCCAGATCGTCGTCTCGATCGACTATCTCGCCATGATCATCATCGGCGGGTTGGGCTCGGTGCTCGGCTCGGTGCTCGGCGCGATCTTCGTCACCGCGCTGCCGGTGGTCATCCGGGTCGGTGTGGAGACGTTCGGCGGATACATCTGGGATCCGGCTACGCTCTCGGCCGTGGCGGCTAGCCTGCGCCTCGTCATTTTCGGCTCGCTCATCATCTTCTTCCTGGTCGTGGAGCCGGAGGGTCTCGCGCGGCTATGGCGCAACATCCGCAATTACTTCCGGGTCTGGCCGTTCTCCTACTGATCGGGGGCGCGGGGCGACGACGAGGCGAAAGACAAACAACAAGACGCTCTGGAGGAGGTACGACACATGAAGGTTGGAACGAAGCCCTGGCTCGCGACTGCCGCGATGGCCAGCATGCTCGGCCTCGGCAGCGCCGCGCTCGCCCAGGACAAGGAAATCGTGATCGGCGCGCAATGTGACCGCACAGGGCCGACGCAGATCGTCGGCACGGTGCTTTGCCCCGCCTATCACCATTACTGGGCGCTGGTGAACAAGCGCGGCGGCGTCGAGGGCTACAAGGTCAAGATCCTCGAGATCGATCACGAGTACAAGGTGCCACCGGCCGTCGAATCGCACGAGCGGTTCAAGAAGGAGGGCGCCATCATGACGAGCGCCTTCGGCACGCCGCAACTGCTGGCGCTCCTCAAAAAGTTCGAGGAGGACAAGATGCCGGTGACGTCGCCGGGCATCGGCTCGTCGGCGGCGGCCGACGGCAAGAAATATCCCTGGGTCTTCCCGATCGCGGCGACGTACTGGTCGCAGATCGGCGGAGCGGCCGAGTTCGCGAAAAAGCAGCTCGGCGGCAACCTGAAGGACAAGAAGATCGCCTACATGTTCTTCGACAACCCGGCGGGCCGCGAGCCCATTCCGGTGCTTGAGGAAATCGCCAAGAAGGAAGGCTTCCAGCTTCGTACGTTCGGCGTGCCGTCGCCGGGCATCGAGATGGGCGCCCAGATTCTCGATCTGACCGGCCGCTTCAAGCCCGATTTCGTCATCGCCCACCTGTTCGGCCGCGCGCCGTCGGTGATGATCAAGGAGCTGAAGAGCAAAGGCTATCCGCTGTCAAAGGTGCTCGGCCTGGTGTGGGCCGGTGCCGAGGCCGACATCATCGCCGCCGGTGGTTTCGGCGTCGCCGAGGGCTACCACACGCTCCAGTACGCCGGTGTCGGCCAGGAGTTCAAGGTCATCAAGGAGATCCTGGAGATGCTCAAGGCCGAGGGCAAGACCCCCGGCAAGGAGTTCGAGAGCACGGTCACGTTCAATCGTGGCGTCTACCAGGGCGCGGTGCACGCGGCCGCGCTGGCCAACGCCATCAAGGCCAAGGGCGGCGCCAAGCCGACCGGCGACGACATGCGCAAGGGCTTCGAGGCCGTGACGGCACTCGATCCGTCGCTCGACGGGCTCGCGCCGCCGCTGAAGCTCACGGCCGAGGATCACGAGGGCGGTGGCTGGGTTCAGATCTGGTCGGTGAAGGGCGGCAAGTTCGTCAAGACCACCGACTGGTTCCAGGGCTATCGCGCCGAGGTGCAGAAGCACGTCGAGGCCGAGAACAAGAAGTGAGGCATGGCAGGCAGGCGGCCTGGCGCCGCCTGCCGCCCGATCATCAGCACGGCTTCGGCGCGTGGGCCGAACGAGGACGAGAGTCGAGGACGGGTGAGATGCAGGACGCCGCGCCGCTAGCCGCAAGGACCGACGGCACCACCCCGATGCTCGCCGTCAACAACATCGAGGTGGTCTACGACAACGTGGTGCTGGTGCTGAAAGGCGTTTCTCTCGACGTGCGCCAGGGTGCGATCACGACGCTGCTGGGTGCCAACGGGGCCGGCAAGTCGACCACGCTGAAAGCCATCTCGGGCATCCTGTTCACCGAGCGCGGCTCGATCACCAAGGGCTCGATCGCCCTCGAGGGCAGGCCCATCCACGGCCAGCGACCGTTCGACGTGACGAAGCTCGGCATCGCGCAGGTGTTCGAGGGGCGGCGCGTGTTCGAGAGCCTTTCCTGCGAGGAAAACCTGGTGGCCGGCGCCCACATCGAGCGCGACCGGGGCAAGATTCGCGACGGCATCGAGCGCGTGTTCACCTACTTCCCGCGCATCAAGGAGCGGCGCAACCAGCTGGCCGGCTACCTTTCCGGGGGCGAGCAGCAGATGCTGGTCATCGGCCGCGCGCTGATGTCGAGCCCCAAGGTGGTGCTGCTCGACGAGCCGTCGCTCGGCCTCGCACCGATGCTGGTCGAGGAGATCTTCGGCATCGTGAAGCGGCTCGTGGCCGAGCAGCGGCTCTCGGTGCTGCTGGTCGAGCAGAACGCCAACATGGCGCTGACCGTCGCCGACCACGGCTATGTCATGGAGAACGGGCGCATCGTGCTCGAGGGCTCGGCCGAGCAACTCAGGTCCAACTCCGATATCCGCGAGTTCTACCTCGGCATCAACGAGGGCGGCCACAAGAAGTCGTACCGTGACGTGAAGCACTACAAGCGCCGCAAGCGCTGGCTGAGCTGACCGCTCGCAAGCCCGCCGGGACACGGCTCGGCACGGTCGTCGCCCTTGCGATATCCACGCGGCTGCAAGTCATTGCGCCCCATCAATTGCGGGTCACGCCGTTCTGCGCTCAGATGTCCGGACATCACGAGAAAGCTGGCATGAACCACAGCCAGCCGGGAACGCT
>JBFWQN010000295.1:0-6753 GCA_050249405.1 Hyphomicrobiaceae bacterium
CAGATCGGCGAGGAATTGAGCAAGCAGCTCACCGCGAAGGGCGTCATCCATCTCGGCTTCATGGAGGGCGGGTTCCGCAACATGATCAACAACAAGCGGCCCGTCGCAGCGCCCGAGGACGTGGGCGGCGTGAAATACCGGACGATGCAGAACCCGGTCTACATCGAGATGTTCAAGTCGCTCGGCGGCAATCCCGTGCCGATGGCGTGGGGCGAGGTGTTCACAGCTGTCCAGCAGGGCGCGCTCGACGGCCTCGAGATCCCATCGGCGATCATCGAGTCGGCGAAGATGTACGAGGTGACGAAATACATGTCGCTCACCAAGCACACCTATTCCGTGATCCATCTGATGGTCTCGAAGAAGGTGTTCGACAAGCTGTCGCCCGAGCTGCAGGCCGCGATGAGCAAGGCCGGCAAGAGCGCCACCATCGAGCAAAGGAAGCAGGCGGCAGCGAACGAGGTCAAGGTCATCGAGACCCTGAAATCCAAGGGCTTGGCCGTCAACGAGGTTTCCGATCCCGCCAAGTTCCGCGCCTCGGTTGCGCCGGTGTACGCGCGCTTCAAGGCCAGCATTGGCGGCGACCTGCTGGACCGGACGCTGGCGGCGGTCAAATAGACGACGCAGATCGCGCCCCGAGCCCGGATCAGAAGTCCCCATGATCAACCTCATCGACACGGCGAGCCGGTGGCTCGCGAGAGGGTCCGTCGCCGTGTCCGTCGCCATGTTTGCAGCGACGCTGCTGGCGCTCACTCTCCAGGTCGTCGCGCGCTACGTCTTCAATGCGCCGCCAACCTGGACGGAGGAGCTCAGCCTCGCACTCTTCACCTGGATCGTGCTGTTGATGGGCAGCGCCGGCGTTCGTGAAGGCTTCCACGTCTGTCTCGACATTTGGCCGGCGACCCTTGCGGCCCCTGCGCAGGCCGCCCTGCACCGCCTGGTGCAATTGATTACGCTTGCCATCGGCATCGTGCTGCTCAAGTCCGGGTGGTCCTATGTCGCCGATACGCAAGGGCAGGTTTCGGCCGCCATCAGCTACCCGATCGAGGCATTGCACTCGGCGGCACCCGTGTGCGGTGGATTGATCTCCATCCATGCCATTGCCATGCTGCTCCAGCCCTCAAATCGGCCGCCCCAGCCATGACCCCCACGCAATGGATGCTGAGTGCGGGTTTCGTGGCGCTGTTGATGCTGCGCGTGCCGTTCGCCATCGCGCTGGCCGCCAGCACGGTCGGGGGACTGCTGCTCTCCGATATCGAGTTGACCGTCTTTGCGCAGCGCATGATCTCGGGGACCCAATCGTTCAGCCTTCTGGCGGTTCCGTTCTTCATCCTGGCGGGAGACCTGATGACGGCGGGCGGGCTCTCCCGGCGGCTGGTCGCCACCGCCGATGTGCTCGTGCGCCACCGGACGGGCGGCCTCGGCATCGTGACGGTGCTTGCCGCCACGTTCTTCGCCGCGATCTCGGGCTCGGCGCCGGCCACGACGGCGGCGATCGGCGTGATCATGATCCCGGAGATGTCGAAACGCGGCTACGACCCCGCTTTCGCGACTGCGCTCGCCGTCGCAGGCGGCATCATCGGCCCCATCATTCCTCCCTCGATCATTCTGATCATCTGGGGCGTGATGGCCGAGCAGTCGATCGCGCGCCTTTTTCTCGCCGGCATCGTGCCGGGCGTGCTTCTCTCAATCGGGCTGATGGCGGTGTGCTGGTGGCACGCGCGGCGCACGGGCGTGCCTCGTGAGGAGCCGGCGACCTGGAACGAGACCATCCATGCGTTTCGCGACGGCAAGTGGGCCTTGCTGGCGCCGCTCATCATTCTCGGCGGCATCTACGGGGGTATCGTCACCCCGACGGAAGCCGCCGTCGTAGCGGTGGTCTATGCGCTGGCCGTCGGCTTTTTCGCATATCGAGAGCTGACGCTGCGAGAGCTGCCGAAGATCCTGGCGAGCTCGCTCCGCACGACGGCCATCGTCATGTTCATTCTCGTTGCGGCCAACGGTTTCGGCTGGCTGATCGCGCTGGAGCGCATGCCGGACAAGGTGGCGGCCCTGTTTGCGGGCCTCTCGGAGCATCACTACGTCCTGCTGCTCTGCCTCAATGTTCTCCTGCTCGCCATCGGCTGCGTCATGGACAACCTGGCAGCCATGACGATCCTCGCCACGATCCTGATCAAGATCGGCAATCAGATCGGCATGGATCCGATCCAGCTCGGCGCGATGGTCTCGATCAACTTCACGATCGGCATGGCGACCCCTCCATTCGGCTACGCACTCTTCGTAGGCGCCGCCGTCAGCAAGCTGCCGATCGGTGCCATCTCACGTCCGCTCATGCCCATGCTCCTCGTGATGGCGATCGTCCTCGCCATCGTCACCTACATCCCGGCGGCGACACTGTGGGTGCAGCGGCTCATGTAGGCGAGGCTCGCCTTGCCGACCTGCGTCAGCGGTTGTCGCCGGGGCGGATTGCTGCCAGTCTCGCGGCCACAAGAAAACGAGGCGGCGGCGGCAAGCCGCTTGCCCGCCACGCAACGTCTCATCGGGGGGGAGATGCGCAGGATCGACATTCTGACATCTATCGGGCTGCTCGGCTTCGTCGCGCTGATGGTGCTCGTGATCATGCCACGCGAGTCCGGTGGTGGCGTGTGGCATGGATTGTCGCCCTATTTCTATCCGGCCGTGATGCTGGCGGGCGTCGCGCTCTCGAGCGTCGGCTTGCTCGTGCAGGCGCTGCTGCGTCCGGGCATTTACGAGGATCAGCCGGCTCGACCGCTGAGCCGGGAGGAGCTTGGATTTTTCCTGCTTGTCTCCGCGCTGATCTTCGGGGCCGTACTGGTATTCCACTTTTTCGGCACCTGGGCGGGCGGCCTCGTGCTGATCGCCGCCATCATGGCGTTCATGGGTGAGCTCAATCCGGTGCGGATCGCTGCCGTCGCCTTGCCGACCGTCGCCATCAGCTATGCCATCATCGTCTGGGGCCTCAAGATCCCGCTGCCCTGACGATGGACGTCCCCACTCGATGAGAACGCGCCCGTGATCTTCCAGCAGATTGGCCAGGCCTTTACCAACGTCATGACGCTCGAGGTGATGGGCTACATCACCCTGGGCCTCTTCATCGGCTATATCGTCGGGGTGCTACCCGGCCTGAGCCGCGCGACCGCCATCGCCCTGCTCATCCCGATCACCTACAAGCTGCCCGCTCTCGCCGGCATCTCGTTCCTGATCGGCGTCAGCAAGGGGGGCAACACCGGCAGCGCGCTCACCGCCATTCTGATCAACGTGCCGGGCGAGCCGCAGTCCGTCGTCACGGCTCTGGACGGCTATCCGCTGACGCAACAGGGCAAAGCCCAGAAGGCGCTGAAGCTGGCGCTGGTCGCGTCGGTGCTCGGCGACTTTCTCTCGACGCTCGCCCTCATCGCCCTGGCGCAGCCGCTGGCGGTGCTTGCGGTCGGGACCGGCCCGGTCGAGCTCACGGCCATCCTTATCTTCGCCATCACATTCATCGCCGCCGTCTCCGGTGCCTCCTTCTGGAAGGGGCTGATCGCCGGCTTCCTGGGGCTCCTGCTGGCGGCACCCCGACTCGACATGGAGACGGGCCAGCCGCGGCTGACATTCGGCTTCGCCGATCTCTACGACGGCGTTCCACTTCTGGCCGTCGCCATCGGCACGCTGGCGCTCTCCGAGATGCTCGTACAGATCGACAAGGGATGGCGCGGCTCCTACGAGCACAAGAGCCTTCAGCTGAAGGCGAGCACGCCCGAGAACAGCAGCCTGACCATCACCGAATTCCTGAGCTGCCTGCCGACCATCCTGCGCGCCACGCTGGTCGGAATCGGCATCGGCAGCATTCCAGGCATGGGGGCGAGCATCTCCTCGTTCCTGGCCTACGCCTGGACCAAGCGGCGCGACAAGGACCCCGACAGCTTCGGAAAAGGGCGGCTCGAAGGCGTTGCCGCAGCCGAGGCCGCAGACAATGCCTCGGTGCCGGCGGGCCTCATCCCCATGTTCGCCATCGGCCTGCCGTCGAGCGCATCGGCAGCGCTGCTCATGGGTGCCTTCATGTTGCATGGGCTCACGCCGGGCCCGTTCCTGTTCCGCGACGACGCCGTGCTCGTCTATGCCATCTTCATCGGCATGGTGGCTGCCTCGTTCATCATGCTGGTGATGGGTGCGATCGGACAGAACCTGTTCGCACGGATGATGGCGGTCTCGGAGGTGATCCTGGTGCCGATCATCGTCTTTCTCTGCGTGATCGGGGCCTATCTGGAGGGCAGCGGCATGTTCAGCGTCTACCTGATGCTGGTGTTCGCGTTCTTCGGCTACTTCATGAAGAAGCTCGACTTCTCCTTCATCACATTCCTCATCGGCTTCATCCTCGGGCCGATGGCCGAGCTATCGCTGCGTCAGGCGATGATCATCACCGACGGCAAGTTGTCCTCGCTGACCGCCCACCCGGTGGCTTTGCTCTTCCTTGCGCTGGCCGCACTCTCCATATGGCGGCTGAGCTCGTTCCAGGCTGTGCGCGCCCGGACCGGAGCCCAGTCGGAGCTCTAGCCGACAGACCAATCGGATCGAACGACAACACGAGAAGAAGAGGGAGGAACGCCGAATGAAACTCAAGCTTGCCGTGGCTGCCGCCGCAGCCGTTCTCGCGGCATCTGCCACCAACCCGCTCACGGCCGAGGAATTTCCGACGAAGCCGATCAACATCGTGATCGGCTTCGGCGCCGGCGGCGGCACGGACGCGGTCCTGCGCGCGGTCGCCGAGCCGATGAGTAAGAGGCTGGGGCAACCCGTGCTGGTCACCAACAAGCCCGGTGCCGGTGGCGGCGTCGCTGCGATGGACATCAAGGGGGCCAAGCCCGACGGCTACACCATCTTCGGTGGCGGCTCGCTGACATTCGCCTTCGAGCCCCTGGTGCTGAAGACGCAATACCAGCACGACGACTTCGAGCACATTGCCCTTGTCAGCCTGTTCCAGGACGGGCTCTTCACGCATCCGAGCCGGCCCTACAAATCGATGCGCGACGTGATCGACGCTGCCAAGGCCGAGAAGCGTCCGATCAAGTACGCCTCGCAGTATCAGCTGGACAAGCTCATCTTCGCCTATGTCGCCAAGAAGGAGGGTATCCAGATCATCCCGGTGCCCACGCAAGGCGGCAACGGCGCGGTGACGATGACGCTCGCCAATCAGGTCGACTTCGGCTTCTCCGGCGGCACCTTCGGCCCCCATCACGAATCCGGCGCGCTTCGAGTTATCGGGTCCATGATGGCGGAGCGCATGGAGCGCTTCCCCGATATTCTGAGCATGCACGACAACGGCTGGATGGTCGGCAGCGGAAACTATCTGATCGTCTCGACCACAAAGGGGACGCCGAAGCCCGTCATCGAGAAGCTTGCCGCAGCGTTCCGCGAAGGCATGCAATCACCGGTCGTCCAAGGCGTCGTCAAGAGCCGCTACATGAAGGATGTGTTCATCGGCCCTGACAAGGCGGGCGCAGTGATCAAGGCCGAGCACGACAAGTACGCCAAAATGATCGCCGATCAGAAGTAGGGCGAGCGGCCGCTGACCGACATACCGCAAGACTTGATCCGGGTGGCGTTGTCGCGCCGCCCGGCCTGGGATGCCGGCGTTGACCAGTCATTGCCCGCCGCTTATACGGAGGTCTCGCCGCGCACCGTCCACCTCATGCCTCGCGCGTGTCCGGGACGGCCCCGTAGCTCAGCTGGATAGAGCACGAGATTCCTAATCTCGGGGTCGCAGGTTCAAATCCTGCCGGGGTCGCCAATATTTTCAATAACTTGGGCTATTGGCGGACTTGGCTGGCTGGGGTGGAGACAGGATCGCTGTCCACGCGTTCGCCGGCACCAGTAGGTCGCCGACCTTCGTCTGTGAACTCTGCGCGACCATGCCGAAGCCTGACGATGGGATAAAACCTAAACCATCAAGATACGCACGGCCACCAAATCGAGCAGCCATTTCCCGCAGGCTCAACCCCACCGCTCGTGTAGCGCCCCTGACGTTTGGTACCCGGTTGCGACCAGGCTCGTCACCAAACGTCAGGGGCAAAACTGGAACACTATTGCCAAACGCCTCAGAAGAATCGGCGGAGCCAGCTGTAGATGTTGTAGACTGTCGTAGCGGTCCTCACTGGAGGAGAATTGGACACGATATTTGTGATGGCGTGGAAGATGCTGCCGAACAGGCCGCCGCCGGCGACGTGGTCGATCTCGTTGCCTTCAAGGACGCGGATTTCGTCGGTGTTGGTGGTCTCGATCTGCGCTGCCATGATCATCTCCTCGTGTTTTTTGAACTTCGTCTCCGCGCCGGCTATCCGCCGGCCGTGAGAAGACAAATGCCATCACGGTGAGAAAGGCGCTGTGCGCGAACGCACAGCTCCTCGAAAACCGCCATTTCCACGCAGTTTGCCAATCTCGGCGGCGACGCGCAGTGCTCGTCGGCACTGAGCGCGGACCGCCTCCCTGTCGAGGTGGAAACTGCCGCCCGATATCGTTGCCGTGGTGGAATCCGAGGTGGACGAGCGCGGCGTGTCGTGGGGGCAGGTGGTCCGCAAGATGATCGCGCCGACGGTCGAGCGTCGCCGTTGTGGCCAGCGCAAGCCATGGTTTGTCTTCCTCCGGTGAGCGCCGCCTTGTCGGGTCGCACCTCTTGATCGAGTCTTCCGCGCTGTTGAAGTGTCGATGCGAGCGAGGAAGTGCCCACGATGTCGGATGTGGACACAAGTGGCGATGAGC
>JBFWQN010000296.1:0-6746 GCA_050249405.1 Hyphomicrobiaceae bacterium
ATCCGCCACCCTGAGAAAATGCTCGGCGCCATTCTCATCGGCAACACGGTTGTCGACGTGCTGGCGGCCGCGTTGGCGACCAGTCTCGGCCTCGAGCTGGCGGGCCCGGCCGGCATTGTCTACGCGACCACGGTCGTCTCGGTTCTGATCATCATTTTCTCGGCCGTTCTCCCGAAGACGTTCGCGATGGCCGGGCCCGACCGGGCGGCGCTCGCCGTCGCACCGGTCATGCGCTTCATGATCAAGGCGCTGACACCGCTGACAATCACCATGGAGTTCCTCGTTCGCCAGCTGTTGAAGCTGACGCCGTCCAAGGCGGATGACGCGGCCAACATCCTGGCGGCGCACGAGGAGATCCGCGGCACCATCGAGCTCGGCACGCAAGGTGGCGCCTTCCAGAAGATCGACGCAGAGATGCTGGGGGGCGTGCTCGATCTCCGTGATCTGCAGGTGCTGGACGTGATGGTCCACCGAACCAAGATGGAGACCGTCGACGTCGGCAATCCGACCAGGGTCATCGTCGAGCAGGTCCTGGCCGGCCAGTACTCGCGGCTGCCCGTATGGCGCGATCGTCCCGACAATATCGTCGGCGTCCTGCACACGAAGGATCTGCTGGCGGCGCTGGCTCGCAGCGGCTGGAATCCCGACCATGTCGCCGTCGCGGACATCGTGGCCCCGCCCTGGTTCGTGCCGGATACGCTGGGCCTCAAGGAGCAGCTGGCTCAATTCCTCGCTCGCAAGACGCAGCTTGCGCTGGTGGTCGACGAGTATGGCGAGGTGCAGGGCCTCGTGACGCTCGAGGACATCCTGGAGGAGATCGTCGGCCAGATCAGCGACGAGCACGATACCGAGACCCAGATTCGGCCCCAGGCCGACGGCTCCGTAAACGTGGAAGGCGCCATGCCGGTGCGTGATTTGAACCGCGCCATGAGCTGGGATCTGCCGGACGAGGTGGCCACCACCATCGCCGGGCTCGTCATGCACGAGGCGCAGATGATCCCTGAGATCGGTCAGGCCTTCACCTTTCACGGATATCGGTTCGAGGTGGTGCGTCGCCAGCGGAACCGCCTGACGGGCGTGCGGGTGCGCCGTCTTGCCCCGACGCCGGGCGCGCCAGCCCCCGATCCGGAGTAGGAGGCAACCCGACGCGGGCGTCGGCCGGGCGTTCCCGGTCGTTGCTCTGCTCGAGCCTCCGTTTTGCGGGCAAGCCCGCGCCGATCACGCGAACGTCAGCACGGCACCGGCAGATAAGGCTTTACTTCGTTCTGAACGATGTTTATAAAGGTCTCATGAAACGCGGCCGACGCGAGATGAACCCGCTGACCGGCCGCCAACCAGATGTCCTGAAAGGGTCAAGACAATGAAAGCCATCCTCGCCATCGCCCTCGCCGACGGCTTCGTCACCACCACCGCCGAGGCCGGATACAACTCGTACGGCCACGGCGGCCACGGCCACCAGGGCTACGGTCACAGCAGCTACGGTCACCAGGGCCACGGCCACCAGGGCCACGGCCACCAGGGCTATGCTCGCGGCAGCTACGGCCATCAGGGTTACGGTCACAGCAGCTACGGCCACAACAGCTACGGATACGCCAAGCCCAGCCACGGCTACGTCCACACGCCCTCTTACGGCTACGCCCCGAAGCCGAGCTATGCGCCTTCTTACGGCTACGCGCCGACGCACAGCTACGCCCCGGCTTATGGTCACGCCCCGGCCTACGGCTACAAGAAGCCTGTCGTCTATGCGCCCGCCCCGCAGCCGGTCGCGGTCGTGGAGCCGCAGCAGGAGCTGAAGTCGGCCGAGGGTGTCGTCGAGGCGCAGCCCCAGGCTCCGGACCAGGGCGCTCCCGAGGCTCCCGCCGGCGCGCCGATCGGCCCCGGCCCGCAGCAGTAAGCGAGGTTTCTCGCACGACGGGCCGCCTCGCATCGCGGGGCGGCCCGTTCTCTGTCTCACGTGCCTTCGTCAGGCGGCGTTGAGCGTGGCCGTGACAGCCCCGCAGCCATCGATCTCGCCCCGCAGGTCGTGGCGTCCGCGAAGCCAATTCATGCCGATCAGGCTGCCCGTGATCACAACGTGGCCGGCCCTCAGCATCTTGCCCCGGCCGGCCAGCGCGGGCGCCAGCACCTCGAGCGCCCGGATCGGGTCGACGCTTTTGCCCTCGGCGTGCGTTTTTCCATCGACAGTCAGCCGGCCGGGAACGCCCTTGAGCACCATTTTGCGCCAGCCGGCGATCTCATCGCCGACCACGATGCCGGAATTGGAAATGCAATCGGCGAGAGAGACATGCCGCGGCACAGTCTCGGGCTCGGCGTTGCGGCTCTGGCAGAGCTCGAAGACGACATGCGCGCTGGCAACCGACGCAACGATGTCGGCGGCACTGGCGCCCGCTGGAACGTCGCGCCCCATGCGGAACGCGATTTCGAGCTCGATGCCAGCCGGCTCGCCCCCTTTGACGGTCCACGTTCCGCCGGCGGGAACGATGCCACCCGCCAGCAGTGGCGCCAGCACCACCGGCCCGCCCGGCACCTCGATCACTTTCCAGCCGACGACCGGCTCCCCGAGCAGGGCCACCACCCGGTCCTGCACCAGAAAGCCCTCCTCGTAGTCGCGCGGTGCATCGTCGAGCCTGATGCGTGCGCCGGCGCGGCGCGCGCCGGCCAGGCGTCGTGCGATGCCCTCGATACGTTGGTCGGACATGGATCGTCTCCAGCTTTGCTTCGATGCGGAACGCCGCCTAGCGGATCGGCTCGCCGGGGGCAAAAGCCTTGATTGCCAAGGCGTGAACCCTATTTCGCAGGAGGTCCGCGAGACTGTCGTTGACCAGCCTGTGCCGCGCGAGGCGCCCGAGCCCGGCGAAGCGTGGCGAGACGACCAGAACCTCGAAATGGCTTTCGCCGGTCCCGGGTGATCCGGCGTGGCCGGCATGCAGGTGGGATTGGTTGACGACATCCAGGCGGGTTGGCTCGAGCGCGATCATCAGGCTCTCGCGAATCTGCTGCTCGACGGTCATTCGGAGCTTCCCTGTGGAGATATCGTGGACGGCCCTGCCGGTCCTGCCGACATCCTGGGCAGGATATCGGCCCCCACCCGGTGCAGGCCCGCAACGGCGATCGCGAAGCCGGTCGGGCGAGCTTGTGCGACACACCCAAACCGGATCATACTCGCCGAAATGAAGCTCGACTCGAAATATTTCGACAGCATCCGGATCGCCCGTGCGGGCGAGACGAAGGAGCCCCCGCGCGAGGACTCCTGCCAGTGGAAGGGGTGTGCCAATCCTGGCACCCATCGCGCTCCCCGAGGTCGTGGGCAGGAGGGCTATTACCGGCTCTGCATCGATCACGTGCGGCAATTCAACGCGAGCTACAACTTCTTCGAGGGCATGAGCAACACCGAGGTCGAGGCCTTTCAGAAAAGCGCCACCACCGGCCATCGGCCGACGTGGCGGCTCGGCGGCAACGGCGCGATGCCGGGAAGGCCGGAGTCGGACCAGCCGCGGCGCTACCAACGCTTTGCGCGCTATGGAAATTTTGATGCGCACGAGTTGTTCGAGGCCGAGGATGTGGCACCTCGTGCGCCAGAATCCAGAAAGGTTCTCAAGCCCTTGGAGCGGAAAGCGTTGGATTCGCTCAATCTGCCCGAGACGGCCGGCAAGGATGTGATCAAGGCCCGCTTCAAGGAGTTGGTGAAGCGTCACCATCCCGATGCCAACGGTGGAGACCGCGGCTCGGAAGAGCGGTTGCGTGAAATCATCCAGGCCTATAACTATCTGAAGCAGGCGGGGCTCGTTTGAGCCTGCTTTTCGCCTCCCTCCCTCCGGGACTTGGCGCTGGCACTGATCGCGTGCCATGCTCGCCCAGAACGCAACCATGATCGGGACTAACCACGAATTGCGCGCCCAAGCTCAGGCCGGGGTCTCCGGCATGCCAGACACGATGGTCTCGGTGCGGCAGGTCTTCGGCATCGACTCCGACCTCGAGGTGCCGGCCTACACCGAAGCCTCGCCGCACGTCCCGGATTTCGACCCGGATTACCTGTTCAATCGCGACGTGACGCTGGCCATTCTCGCCGGCTTCAAGCACAACCGTCGCGTGATGGTCCAAGGCTATCACGGCACAGGCAAGTCGACGCACATCGAGCAGGTCGCCGCGCGCCTCAAGTGGCCGATGGTTCGCGTGAACCTCGACAGCCACGTCTCGCGCATCGATCTCGTCGGCAAGGATGCGATCGTCCTCAAGGACGGCAAGCAGATCACCGAGTTCCGCGAGGGCATTCTTCCCTGGGCGTTGCAGAACAACATCGCGCTCTGCTTCGACGAGTATGATGCCGGTCGCCCGGACGTCATGTTCGTGATCCAGCGCGTGCTCGAGATGTCGGGCAAGCTCACGCTTCTCGACCAGTCGAAGGTCATCCGCGCGCATCCCGCGTTCCGCCTCTTCTCGACGACGAACACCATCGGTCTGGGCGATACCTCGGGCCTCTATCACGGCACCCAGCAGATCAACCAGGGTCAGATGGACCGCTGGTCGATCGTCGTCACGCTCAACTACCTCCCCCATGACGAGGAGGTCGGCATCATCCTCTCCAAGGCCAAGGCGTATGCCAAGAGCGAGGCCAAGAAGAAGGTCGTGAACAACATGGTGCGCGTGGCGGATCTCACCCGCTCGGCGTTCATCAATGGCGACCTGTCGACGGTGATGAGCCCCCGCACGGTGCTCACGTGGGCCGAGAACGCCGAGATCTTCGGCTCGGTCGGTTTCGCCTTCCGTATGACGTTCCTCAACAAGTGCGACGAGCTCGAGCGCCCGCTGGTCGCCGAGTTCTATCAGCGCTGCTTCGGCGAGGAGCTGCCCGAGTCGGCGGCCAACGTGGCGCTGAGCTGATCTCGCCGTCATCCCGGGGCTCGTCCCCGGGACTTCTGACCGGCAGGCGCCAGCGCCTCGTTCGCGTAAGGCGCAGCCGCTAGCTGAACGATCTGCATGGTGCCTGCGGCTCGATGGGTCCCGGGCACGAGGCCCGGGATGACAATTTGATGGCCCAGCCCCCGAAGAAGAACAAGGAATCTCCCGCCGAGCCCTTCAAGCGGGTGCTTGGCCTCGCCTCGCGCGCTATTGCCGGCGAGAAGGAGATGCAGGTCTCCTACGCGCCGGGAAAGCCCGAGCTCGACGGCAATCACATGCAGTTGCCCGAGCCCTCGCGGGTGCCGTCGGCGAAGGAGATCGCCGTTATCCGCGGCTGGGCCGACAGTCTGTCACTGACCGCCGCGCGTCACGACAAGAGGCTGCACAATCGTCTGGCACCCGCGGCAGGCCCTGCGCGCTTAGTGTTCGAGGCCGCCGAGCGGGCTCGCGTCGAGTCGCTGGGCGCCATGCGCATGCCGGGCATGGCCAACAACCTCACCGCCAAGCTCGAGGACCAGTACGCGCACGGCCGCTTCGCCGACGTGACGGAGCGTCAGGATGCGCCCATCGAGGATGCACTGGCTCTCCTTGTGCGCGAGAAGCTCACCGGCCTTGCAGCTCCCGATAACGCCAAGGGCCTTGTCGACGTCTGGCGCAGCTTCATCGAGGAGAAGGCTGGCCCGACGTTCGAGCGGCTCGAGAAGGTCGCCGACAATCAGGCCGCTTTCGGCCGCGCGCTCCGCGACATGCTGAAGTCGCTCGAGCTCACCGAGGAAATCTCGGATGGCGAGAGCGAGGAGGGCGATCAGGACGAGGAGCAGCAGCCCGACGGCGGCGAGTCCGAGGCGCAGGATTCCTCCGACGGCAGCGACGACCAGGAGCAGGACTCGGACGAGCAGCGCTCCGAGAGCGAGGATGGCGAGACCGCCGAGGCGTCCGACGATGCCGACTCCGACGATTTCGACGCCGATGCCGAAGGCGACGAGATGGCCGAGACGCGGGAGCCGTGGCGCCCCAACACGTCCGTTCTCGATGATCCCGAGCGCTTCGGCTACAAGGTCTTCTCGAAGGCCAACGACGAGGAGATCGACGCCGAGGACCTCTCCACGCCGGACGAGCTCGAGCGGCTGCGCTCGTTCCTCGACAAGGAGCTGCGCAACCTGTCGAGCGCCGTCGCGCGGCTCGCCAACAAGCTGCAGCGCAAGCTGCTCGCCCAGCAGAACCGCTCCTGGGAGTTCGATCTCGAGGAGGGCGTGCTCGACGTGGCGCGCCTGCCTCGCATCATCATGGATCCGATGCACGCGCTGTCCTTCAAGCGTGAGCACGACACCAACTTCAAGGACACAGTCGTTACGCTTCTGCTCGACAACTCGGGCTCGATGCGTGGCCGCCCGATCATGGTTGCCGCCTGCTGCGCCGACATCCTCGCCCGCACGCTCGAGCGCTGCGGTGTCAAGGTCGAGATCCTCGGCTTCACCACGCGCGCCTGGAAGGGCGGTCAGTCTCGCGAGGCGTGGCTCGCCGCTGGCAAGCCCGCGAGCCCGGGTCGCCTCAACGATTTGCGCCACATCATCTACAAGACCGCCGACGCGCCCTGGCGCCGCTCGAAGCGGGCGCTCGCGCTGATGATGCGCGAAGGCCTGCTCAAGGAGAACATCGACGGCGAGGCGCTGGCTTGGGCCCACAACCGCCTGCTGGCTAGGCCCGAGCAGCGGCGAATCCTGATGATGATCTCCGACGGTGCCCCGGTCGACGACTCGACGCTTTCGGTCAACTCCGGCTGCTACCTGGAGCGGCATCTGCGTCAGGTCATCGAGGAGATCGAGACCAAATCCCCGGTTCAGCTG
>JBFWQN010000297.1:0-6710 GCA_050249405.1 Hyphomicrobiaceae bacterium
ATGGAGGAGGAGTTCCGCCTGCTCGGTGCGCCGTTCAAGGAGCGCGGGGCGGTGACGGATGAGTACATCGAGGCTTTCAAGGAGCTGTGGACCGCGGAACGGCCCAGCTACGAGGGCAAGCACGTGAGCTTCAAGGACCTCATCTTCTCGCCGAAACCGGTGCAGGCAGGTGGCCCGCCGATCTGGGTCGGCGGCGAGAGCCCTGCCGCGCTGCGGCGGACAGCGAAGCTGGGTGACGCCTGGTATCCGGGCAACAACAATCAGCAGATGCCGATGGACACGCCGGCGAGGCTCGAGGCCGGCATGGCCAAGATGCACCGGGCTGCCGAGAAAGCCGGCCGCGATCCGGCGACAATCGCGATGGGGATCATCGTCCAGAACCCGTTCGACTGGACGCGCCAGGAGACGCAGGACAAATCGGCCCGCCGCATGTTCACCGGCTCGTCGGATGAGATGCGGGCAGACCGGGCAGCGCTTGACGCTGTGGGCGTGAAGCACGTGGCGCTGCGGCTCGGCGGCGAGAGCGTGACGGAGTCCATCGACCGCATCCATCGCTTCGGCGAGGAGGTGATCGCCAAGGCGACTTGAGGTCCAGACTGCGGCAGGTCACGTGGGACGGTTGTCGCCTGCGAGCGGCAATTCTGAAACGCGATGTCCGGCGAGAAGGCCGCGATAAAGGATCTCGTAGCGGTCGACACAGGCAGCGAGCGTAAATCGCTGTTGAGCCCGGTAGCGGGCGGCGGCGCCGAAGCGGGCGCGCTCGTCCGCGCTGGACGCGAGGCGGAGAATGGCGTTGCCGAGGGGCTCCGGGCTCCGCGCGGGGACGACGAGCCCGCTTTCGCCGTCGACGATCGCCTCCGGATTGCCGCCGACGTCGGTCACGACCGAAGGGAGGCCAGCGGCCATCGCCTCGATGACCGCGTTCGAGAAGCCTTCCTCGTGGCTCGGCAGGATCGACAGGTCGGAAGCGGCGAGGAGATCCCGCACATCGCTTCGCACGCCGAGAAACGCCACCATGCCATCGAGCCCGAGGCTGGCCCGCTGCGCCTCGAGGGCCGGTAGCGCGCCTTCATCCCGCCCGATGCATAGGACGCGAAATCCCGACGGCAGCGAGGATCTCACCAGTGCCAAGGCGGCAAGGAGATCGGCGTGACCTTTGTAATGGATGAGGTTCGCGACGACGATGGCAACGAGCGCGTCGGGCGGCAGTCCGAGACTCGCGCGGACGGCGACACGATCGATCGGCTTGTCGAGATCCTCCAGTGCCACGCCGTTGTAGATCAGGCCGACCCGGTCAGGGTTGCAGCCCTCCTGCACGAGCTCGTCCGCGACGCGGCGTGAATTGGCGAGCAAGGCCGTCATGCGTGGATGCAGGCGGCGCTCGATGGCCGCCGCACCCGGCCAATTGCGCTGGTAGAGGTTCAGGCCGCGGCGGCTCATGACGCGGATGGGGACGTTCAGCAGCAGCGCTGTCGGAGCGCCGATCAGATACGGCTCGGGCAGAAAGAAATGGGCGATCGTGGGCTTCCTGGCGCGCATGGTGCCATAGAGACGGGCGCCGGCACGCATCGTCGCGTAGAGGCGAGCTGCCGTCCCCTGGCTGCCTGATTTGCGCTCGAGCGGTGGGCCGATGACCTCGATGCCGGCGGAGCGCACGCGATCGGCGAAGGTGCCGAGACGATTCATGCAGTAGAGCGTGACCGGCCAGCCGCGCAGTGCCAGCTCCGGTAGCACCGACGCCAGATGACGCTCGGCACCGCCCACATCCAGGCTCAAGGCAACGAAGAACAGAGGTGCCGTTGCGTCGCCCGACTTGCCGGCGCCGATGGGCGAACGACTGCTTCCCGGTCCCGTCACGTCGGGGGAGGCCATGCCGGACCCTCCCCAGGCAGCGAACTTTCGCGCGAGGTTGCCGACGCAGCCCTTCTTGCGGGCGCGGCGCTCTGACGGTCGTTGGGCATTATCGGTAGCCACCGCAGAAGAGCGATGGCCCAGAAAGCCAGCCGTCACTGGTCGCGTCGCGTCGGCTCCTCGTGGTGGACATGCTCTCCCCCTCCGCCGTGCGCCAGCTCTCCTTCGATCCATCGCCTCATGAACCGGTCGAGCCAGCGGTGCACCCTTGGCGCCTCGACAAGGTGGCTGTCAATGTGATCGACGCGCGGCCTCGCGCCTCGCATGAGCAACCGGATCGTGCTCGATCCCGTCCAGCGATTGACCTGCATATAGGTGATCTCGGGATGAAATTGGACGCCGATGGCGGCCCCATAGCGAAACACCTGGTTGGGATAGGCGCCGTCTCCGGTCGCAAGCAGGACGCCGCCCCTGGGGAGATCGAAGCCTTCCCGATGCCATTGATAGACCCGCTCGGGAAAGTGCAGCCGATCGCCGGCCGCCGTCGGGCGGATGGGATGGTAGCCCACCTCGACCGTTCCCCGAGGGCAATGGTCCACGCGGGCGCCGAGGTGATGCGCCAGCATCTGGGCGCCAAGACAAATTCCCAGAAACGGCTTCCTCTCGGACAGGGCCACATCGATCCACGCGATCTCGCGACGGATGTAGTCGGTGGCGTCATTGGCGCTCTGCGGACCGCCGAAAACGATCGCGCCCGCGTGATGCGCCAGTGTGCCGGGCAAGGGATCGCCTTGAAAGTGGCGCCGAATGTCGAGCGCGTAGCCGTTCCGGCGCAGCCAATGTCCGACGTGTCCCGGATTGGAGTGCTGCTGATGCAAGACGAGGAGAACCGGAAGCCTCGGCTCGCGACGCAGCCCTTCACAAGCCGATACCAGCCTGCCAGGCAGGGGGGCATCGGGGCGCCCGTCAGACATCGCTCGCGGCTCCCTTCTCGATCGGCCGGCGCGGATCGAGCAACATCGCCATGAGCGGAATTACTAGGGCATGGGGCAAAATCCGCAAGCCGACGGAGGCGATCATATCGAGCAGGCCGGGGACGACGACCCGTACCGCCATCTCGTAGCCGAGCACGGTCCAACGCGCGACAGAGGCCGGCGATGCCGACGGGAAGAGGCGCCGGTAAAGCGCCCCTTCGGCCTGCATCCTGGCATGGAAGCGGGTCTCGACTGGACCTGGCACGACCGCCGTGATCCGCACACCGTCGCCCTTGACCTCGGCGGCGACGGCCTCGCTCAGAGACAGGAGGTAGGCCTTGCTGGCGTAATAGGCTGCCTGATAGGGCCCGGGCACCAGCGCGGCCAGGGAGCAGACCATGATGATGCCGCCCCCGCGACGACTTCGCATGCCGGGTAACACGTGCCGCATCAGCCGCGTAGGTGCCGCGACATTGAGGGCGACGAGATCATCGAGTGCATCGGGGCCGGCGTCGGCGAAGCTGCCGCAGTGGCCGATAGCGGCGCTGTTGACGAGGATGTCGCAATGGGCGCCCAAGCTGCCTAGCGCCTCGTCCAGCGCATGCGGCGCATCAGGGCGCGCCACATCGAGCGACAGGGTTGCCACGTCGACAGCATGGCGCGATCGCAATTGAGCGGCGGCGGCATCCAACGCGTCCGGCCTCCGTGCGACGAGCAGCAAACAGCGTCCTTTGGCGGCGAACCGCTCGGCTATTGCGAAGCCGATGCCTTCAGAGCCACCTGTCACGACGACAAAAGGACGGGTTGGAGCCGGTGCCGAGCCCGCGTCTCCGCTCGATGTCCCACTTGCTGCAAGAGCCATCCCTGCCGGAGCCCTCCGTACCGGCGCCCGAGAGCCGAGCCTGCCCCAACTATCACGCCCGCGCAAACAGCCTGAGGCCGCGGGACGAGGCGGCTCGCTGCAAAACGCGCAAGGCGCGAGGTTGCCGATGAGGTGGCTCTCGAAGCGGCAAATGCCGCCGGATCAATCCGCGACGAGGTCGAGCATCTCGGTCAAGGCGACGAAGAAATGCTCGGGTCCCGTGTATCCGGAGATCCGATCGACCTCGCGGCCATCCTGCATGAGAACGATGGTCGGTACGGTAGCAACCCGCTGCACAAGGCCGAGCTGCAACTCGTCGAGGCTGGTGATGTCGACGTAGCGCATGGGCACCTGGCGTGCCCGGGGAGAGGCCTCGTAGGCCGGCTGAATGTTGAGGCGCACGAGGTCGCAGACGGTACAGCCGGCCACCTCGATCACCAGAAGCTCGAGGCGCTGCGCGGGCTTTGTCGCCTGCTCGCGCGCCGCATCGATCGGCGACACGAGACCGAAGCCTACGACGAGGGCGACCAGGACGGCTGCAACTTTACGCATGGGACGACACGATCCGTGGAAGCTTTTGCTCGAACTCAACCGATCGCTAATCTAGGCCGCTTCCCCACGTGCTAAAAGTCGCGCGTTGACAATGCGTTAATGGTTGTGCGGAAACGACCACGGATGCGGGCGAGCGCCTCCCGGGCCTTACGACAGCAACCCACGCCGAGAGAGGTTGCGGAGGAGCGCCGCCGTTCCGAACGTCCAGGGGCGGGCGCGATCGGCCATGACCATGCGATTGACGAGGCGGCCGAGAGCGGGGGCGGAGATCGTGACCACATCGCCGGCCTTGTGCGTGAAGCCCATGCCCGGGGCGCCACGATCCTCGGTCGGCGCAAACATCGTGCCGAGATAAAGCACGGCGCCATCTGGATACTGGTGCGTCTTGCCGATCATCTCGGCCACCAGATCGGCCGGGTCGCGGGCAATCTCCTTCATCGACGACTTGCCGGTGAGCCGGAAGCCATCCTCGCCGACGACCTCGAGGCCGACGTCCATCGAGCGGACGGTGTCGAGTGTGAAGCCGCCATCGAAAAACCGAATGAACGGCCCGATCGAGGCGGAGGCGTTGTTGTCCTTGGCTTTAGAGAGGAGCAGCGCCGACCGGCCCTCGAAATCGCGCAGGTTCACGTCGTTGCCGAGGGTGGCGCCGACGATCCTGCCCGTGGAGGCGACGACCAGGACCACCTCCGGCTCGGGGTTGTTCCAGGTGGAGCGGGGATGCAGGCCCGCCTCCATGCCGTGGCCGACGGCCGACATGGGTTGCGCCTTGGTGAATATCTCCGCGTCCTCGCCGATGCCCACCTCGAGGTATTGAGACCAGGCGCCGGCCTCGATCAGCGTCTGCTTCAGCGCGAGGGCTTGCGGCGAGCCGGGCTTCAGGCGGCGGAGATCGCCGCCAAGCTGGCGCTCCACCTCGGCTCGGATGACGCGTGCCTTCTCGGGTGCGCCTTTCGCCTGCTCCTCGATGACCCGCTCCAGCATGGAGCGGGCGAAAGTCACACCGGCAGCCTTGACCGCGGCGAGGTCGACCGGAGCGAGCAGACTGGGCTTCGTCTCGTCGCGGGTCGCCTCGGGCGTGTTGGCGAGGATCGCGTCGAGAGAGCCGATGTCCTCGCCCGAGATGGCGCGCAGGCGAGCCGCCGGATCTTGCGCCTCGCACAGCTCCGTCATGGTCGGTGCAGCGGCCGTGACATCGATGACGCGACCCGCCTCGATGCGCACCACAGAAGGACCGCCGACATCGGGCCGCCAGACGCGGCCAGCGAGTGCGGCGGAGGGATGATCCTCGGGCAGCGACGCCCGAGCGGTTATCAACTCGTGCATGCTCGTGCTCCTCGGGCTGGTGTCAGTCAGTTGCTTCACGGCGCGTGGTCTCGGACCCCGCGGGCGCCGGCACGGGGCCCTCGCCCGGCGGCCGGTCGCGGGATCCCAGATACACGACGAGACCGGCCAGCAGCGTGGCCGCAATCGCCGCGAAAATCCAGCGGTAGGCTTCGACGGCATACCCAGTCGGGGTGACCGGAAACAGGCCGGGAATCAGTCCCGTCACGATGGGCATCAGCGCGCAGCCGACGAGTTGCGCCATGTTGGCCGTCGTCACGCCGCGGCCGGCGAGCGTGTCGGGGTAGAACGTGCGTGCGTGACTGACGACGACTGGGCCGTATGCCGCCACGGTGGTCAGGGCGACGAGCAGGGCGATCGCAACGGGCGTGGGCAGGTCAGGCCGCAGGGCAAGGATCGCGAGCACCGCGAGCGTCGATGCCGCGCCTCCAACGGCAACCCACTTTCTCGTGTTCAGCAGCCGGTCGAGCGGTCCGATCACCAAGAGGCCCAGAACCTGCCCGGCCGCCATCAGCATCAGCACATTGCCGCGGGCGACGCCATCGAGGCCGTGGACGTCATGGAGGTATGGGCCGGCCCATAGGCCCATGATGGTGGTCAGGACGGCATAGGCGACCGCCTGCAAGGCGAGCACATGGAGCAAGCCTGGCAAAGCGAGAATCTGGACGAAACCCTTCAATGCCGTGGCCACGGGCTCGCGCGAGCGCACCGGCTCAGGCCGGCCCGGCGGGCTGTCGCGCACGAGCAGGACGAAGAGAAGCCCGACCAGCGCCGAAAGCCCGGCGAGCATGACGAAGGCCTGGCGCCAGCCGAGCCACGACGCGGCCAACGCCAGCGGGGTGGCGGCGCAAGCGATGCCGAGCATGGAGCCCGCCCAGACCCACGAGATGACCGTCGTCCAGCTCGTGCGCGGCCACCATCGGGAGACCAGGAACACCGATGCCATGAAGCTGCCGCCGTGGCCAAGGCCCAGGAGGAAGCGCGCGACAGCGAGGCCTTCGCCCGAGGCGACGATGCCGTGCAGAAGTGCGCCGACGACCGCGAGGACTGCGAGCCCACCCACCGTCATGCGTGCGCCGATCCGGTCGAACAGCAGGCCGACCGGAACCTGGATGGCCAGCAACGCC
>JBFWQN010000298.1:0-6697 GCA_050249405.1 Hyphomicrobiaceae bacterium
ATTTATCCGTGAGCGGGACGTTGGCCGAGACCCCGAGGTAGACGTCCTTGATGCCGGCGCCGGCCGTGTAGCGCGGCAGACCTGTAGCAGAAGCGGCCGCTTGCAGCGGCGTTATGGAGAAATACGACGACATGTAGTCGTCGTCGGCCCAGGTCGTGCCTGCGAGGCCTACGATCTCGGCCGTGCTTCCGATCTGCCAGATGGCTTCGGAGCCGAAGCGGAGAGCACCGCCGGTCTCGCTGCCGCTCAACTGGTGATGGTAGCTCACGAATGGCTTGAGAACGCCAATCCGATAGGCGGCAAAAGCGCCTGCAACGACGCCACCTTCGACGTCGCCGAGCCCCCGCAGTAGCGGGTCGTCGGTTTGGTCGCGCCCGAACCGCCAGCCAGCAAGAGGGCCAGCCTCGAAGCCCGCATGCTCAAACAGTCGGAACCGGACGTCGTCCGGCCCCCTCACGTCGACGAAGCTCCTCCCCGAGGCTCCGAACGAGGGAGCCAGGAACGGCGCGCCGAGGAGCCTGTAGCGCGTCGAGCCTTCGTAGACCGGCGCGACGGCGACGATGCCACCGAGCTTGATGCCGAAGCCGTCATCCGCCGCGCTGTCGCTCGCTGACGCCACGACGCCGCCCGCGATGCCTCCGATCCAGCCGGCTATCGCGCCCGAAATCAGCCCTCGCCACTGCATGCCGCATTCCCCCGTAGCCGCACGCGAATCCCGCACAGGAATCGATCGATCGCTGCAGCTAAAACATGGCGGGCGGTAGAAAGCTACGAGTCCGATCGGCTACTGGATACGCTCGCTACCGATTTGCGACGCTCGACCGCTTCGTCTACCCGGGCCCGATCATCAGCTCGGGGCGCACGATCGCGTCGAAGTCGTCCGCGGGAATGCCGTCCTTGATGGCCTCCTCGCGGAGCGTCGTGCCGTTCTTGTGCGCCGTCTTTGCGATCTTGGCGGCGCGATCGTAGCCGTACTTCTCCTTGAGCGGCGTGACCAGCATCAGAGAGTTGCGCAGACCCAGCTCGATGTTCTCAAGGCGCGGCTCGATGCCGACCACGCAGTTGTCCGTGAACGACACCGCCGCGTCCGCAAGCAGGCGCACGGACTGCAGGAAGTTGTAGGCCATCACCGGGTTGTAGACGTTGAGCTCAAAGTGGCCCTGGCTGCCGGCGAAGCCGATCGCGGCGTTGTTGCCGTGGATCTGCACGGCGACCTGGGTGAGGGCCTCGGACTGCGTCGGGTTGACCTTGCCCGGCATGATCGACGAGCCGGGCTCGTTCTCCGGCAGCGACAGCTCGCCGAGGCCGGCGCGCGGCCCCGAGCCGAGGAAGCGGATGTCGTTGGCGATCTTGAAGCAGCTCATGGCGACGGTGGTGACGGCACCGTGGGTCATGACCATCGCATCGTGCGCGGCAAGCGCCTCGAACTTGTTCGGCGCGGACGTGAACGGCAGGCCGGTGATGGCGGCGATACGCTCCGCCACCCGCTCCGCGAACCCGACCGGGGAGGCCAAGCCGGTGCCGACGGCCGTTCCGCCCTGCGCCAGCTCCATCAACATGGGAAGCGTGCTCTCGATGCGCAGGATGCCGTTACCGATCTGGGTGGCGTAGCCGGAGAACTCCTGGCCGAGCGTGACCGGCGTCGCATCCTGCGTGTGCGTGCGGCCGATCTTGATGATGTCCTGCCAGGCGTGGCTCTTGACGGTGAGCGCCTCGTGCAGCTTGCGCAGCGCCGGCAGGAGGTCGTGCACGATCTGCTCGGCGCAGGCGATGTGCATCGCCGTCGGATACGTGTCGTTCGACGACTGGCTCATGTTGACGTGGTCGTTCGGGTGAATGGGCTTCTTGGAGCCCATCTCGCCACCCATCACCTCGATGGCACGGTTCGAGATGACCTCGTTGGCATTCATGTTCGACTGGGTGCCGGAGCCCGTCTGCCAGACGACGAGAGGGAAGTGCTCGTCGAGCTTGCCGTCGATCACCTCCTGGGCAACCTTGACGATGACGTCGCCGAGCTTCGGGTCGAGCTTGCCCAGGCCCATGTTCGCCTCGGCCGCGGCGCGCTTCACGATGCCGAGCGCACGGATGATCGGCTTCGGCTGCTTCTCCCAGCCGATCTTGAAGTTGCCGAGGGAGCGCTGCGCCTGCGCACCCCAGTAGCGCGTGGCGTCGACCTGGATCGGGCCGAACGTATCGGTCTCGGTGCGGGTTTTTCCGGCGGTCATGGGCGTCCTCGGCATATGGCGGCGTTCTCGGGGCTGGGATTAAGCCCGGCCCGGCGCGAGCGCAAGCATGAGGGACCGACGAGAAGACGCGTAGTCGCGACGCTTCACGAGCTGACGGGGCCGGTGACGGCAACCGGGCAAAGTCGAGCAAGCGCGCGCGACCGGCTGTGGCAAATCCGGTTGGCCGAGTGCCCGCCGGCACAGACCCGAAGCGTGGGTCGGGGCACACTCTGGTCATCGAAGGCCGCTGCGCCCTGCACCGGTCGCACCACAGAGAAAAAGGATCACCCCATGTCGAAGCAGCTCCTCAATCGCGACATCCGCCCGCTCTCGGCCAGCGAGATCGAGACCACCGCCGGCGGCGTGTGGGCCGGCCCGGACGGCAACGGCGGCTGCATCCCGCTGCCAGGCCCGAAGCTGCCCCGCCCACCCGTCATCGTCGTGGCGACGCGCTGACGACACGACTCGCGGCGCGAGCGGCCCGGTCGCCAAAAAGGCAAAGGGCCGCCCGATGCGCACGCGAGGCTTCGCCGCGAACCCGCCGACCGCTATGCTGCTCGTCTCGGGGCTCAGAAGGAGCAGGATTTGCGGCGTGGCTACCATCACGGCAACCTGAAGGAGGCGCTGGTCGAGGCGGCGCTGGCGCTGATCCGCGCCAAGGGGCCGGGTGGCTTCACGTTCGCCGAGGCTGCGCGGCAGGCGGGCGTCTCGCCGGCAGCGCCCTACCGTCATTTCCGCGACCGCGACGCCCTGATGGCCGAGGTTGCCAAGCGCGGCTACCTGCAGCTCGAGAAGGGGCTCGCCGAGGCTTGGAACGGCGCGCGGCCGGAGCCGATCCTCGCCCTCGATGCAGTTGGAAAGGCCTTTCTTGCTTTCGCCCGGCAGGAGCCAGCCTGCTATGCGGCGATGTTCGAGTCGGGACTGCCCGCCACGGCCGACCCAGAGCTGCACGCCGCAGCAGAAGGCGCTTTCGGGGTTCTCAAGTCGGCTGTCGAAGCCGTCGTGGCAACGCTACCGGCGACGGACCGGCCGCCCGTCACCATGATGGCGCTGCATCTGTGGGCACAGGCGCATGGAATCGCGAGCCTCTTCGGCCGAGGCGATGCGGCTCGACGGCCCATTCCAATGACGCCGGAGGAGTTGCTGGAGGCGGCAACGTTGATCTACCTCCGCGGCCTCAAGGGCACGCGCTGATCCCGTCACGCGCCCGACACCTCATGCGCGCCGCAGCACGCCGATGACCAATAGCAGCAGCACCGCGCCGATCGTCGCCGATACGATGTGACCGACCACGCCGTGCCCCATCGCAAAGCCGAGGCGCGGGAACAGGAACCCGGCGACGAAGGCGCCGAGGATCCCGACCACGACGTTGCCGATCAGCCCGAAACCGTAGCCCTTGACGACGAGGCCGGCGAGGAACCCGGCCACGGCGCCGATGACCAGCCAGATGACGAGCGCTTCGATGGCCATGCGGCCCCCCAATATGAGAATCGGCTCAGTAGCGCGCACACCTTAGCACAGGGCGGCGCACGGCCCCCACCCGGCAAAAAAAGTTGCAAGCGCCGCTTGAATGCATGTAAATGTCTATCACATTCACATCGAGCGGTCGCCCTGGCCGCTCTTCGGCAACGACGAAGTCCGGGAGCACGCTGATGACCGAGATGGTGGAAAGGATCGACGACTACGGCAGGCCGGCGTGGATCGCCCTGATGGTGGTCTCGTTCATCCTGTTCTGGCCGCTGGGGCTTGCCCTCCTGGCTTTCCTACTGTGGAGCGGACGCATGGGAGGTGGTGCACGTTGGGGCTCGAGCGAGGACCGGCGCGAGCGGTTCGAGAGGAAGATGGCCCGGATGCGTGAGAAATTCGAGGCGTGGGGCGGCAGCGCGCGTGAGCGGAGCTTTCCCTCCACCGGCAATCGGGCGTTCGATGAGTATCGCGCCGAGACGTTGCGACGGCTCGAGGACGAGGCCAACGACTTCCGCTCATTTCTCGATCGCCTGAGGATGGCCAAGGACAAGGCCGAGTTCGACCAGTTCATGGCCGATCGCAAGTCGCGCGCCGGAGGCAGCGTCGAGCAAGGCAGCGCACAACCGGGCCAGCCGGGTGCGGGCACCTGACGCTCAGCGCAGCGATCTGCGAGTCGTCGAGCGGGGCGGGTCGGAGTGACCCGCCCTTCTTGCCTCGGGTGGCAGTCCAGCGAGCCTGCTGCTCCTGCCGTGTGGGCGTCAGCTCCTGCCGATTCCTTTCTCGAGCCGCCACATCTCCTCGCGGACGCGGATGTCGGCGAGTATGCGGTCGAGCAGCAGGCAGGTCCGGCGGAAAAGGTCCGAGCCGCGCCGATAGTCGGCCTGTGCGAAGAAATCGCAGCGGCCCGCCTTGAAGAGATCGACACATTTCTGGCGCTGCTTGCCCGGGCCGTGAACGGCAACGGCATAGCCGCCGTTCTTGCGCATCACGGCCATCGACGGCACGTCGGTATCGCCGTCGCCGAAGTAGATCATGTTGGAGAAGGGGATCGGCCGCGTGCCCTCGGGCATGTGGTCGTTGATGCTGTGCCCCAGGTTCTCGACGCCCTTGTTGATGCGGAACAGGTACTGCGTCTTGCCGGTATCCGTGATGACGCGCTTCGGATACGGCAGATCGTAGGCATCGAACCAGTATTCCGACGCGAAGACATTGTGAAAGCGATGGTAGATCCGAGTGCCCTCGATGATCTCGGTCAGCCCCGACGAGACGAGATAGTGGCGCAACTCGATGCCGTGCGTCTCCGCCGCGATGCGAACGTACTC
The DNA here is from genome assembly GCA_050249405.1 of Hyphomicrobiaceae bacterium. GTDB lineage: Bacteria > Pseudomonadota > Alphaproteobacteria > Rhizobiales > Hyphomicrobiaceae. The sequence continues at coordinate 5,015 of JBFWQN010000298.1, forward strand.
GGCGATCTCGTCGAACCATTCCTCGACGCCCGGGTAGAGCTCCACGTCGGGTCCGAGGGCCACGAGATCGGCACGATCGATACGGACATTCGCCGCCTTGGCCTTCTTGTACATGAGGTGCATGTACGTGATGAGGCTGTCGGCACCCTGCTCCCTGGCGAGCTTGTTCGATTCCGCCCAGAACGCTTTGGGGTCCACGCCGATCTTCGGAAGAAACGTGTACTCCTGCATGGGCTTAGGACTGAGCGTGCCGTCGAAGTCGTAGACGAGCGCGACGACCTTCTTCTCGAAGGCGGGCGCATTGCGGCCGGCTCGCTTGCCGGCGCCAGTCGCCTTGACGGGCGGTGCGACAGGCTTGTCGTCCGGCCCGGCGTCGCGGCTGGCCTTGCGACTTCGATCGATGGTGCGCTGGGTCATGGCCGCCCCCGGATGCGCGCTCCTGCGCGCGAATTGCATGCGCACCTATCGACTGATTCGAGGGCGCGAGGAAGGCAGGCTGACGCTACAGGCGCAGCGGAGCCTGGATCACCTGTGCTCTCCGCGCGCAGGCCAGCAGGCGGCGGACAGCCCGCTTCTTGATGGCCGCTGCGCCCGACGCATGCAGCGACGAGATGAAAGCCTCGTCGCCCTCGTCAAGATCGAGACGCGCCTGCCATGTCGCCTCCACCATGGCCCTGACGCTGAAACCCTCGACCAAGGAGATTGCCGTCGCTCCGTCGCGCAACTCGACAAGCACCTCGCACTGCCGTGTCGAAGGTCCAGGCTCGAGCTCATGCTCGGACACGCACTCCAGGAAATCGAGCTCCCACTCCGTCCACTCCACGTCGGAGCGCTGCAGAAGCGACTGGGCCAGCGAGCGGAATGCCCGGGAATCGGCCTTGAGCCGCTCGATCTCGCGATAGTCCATGGCTGGGTCTCCATGCCTTCGGTCCCGCTCACGCGGATCGGGCCGTAAAGCTAGCCGATTCGCTTGTGGACAGGATCGGGACAGGTTGTGGGCAGTGCGGGGAAAACCCTGTGGATCGCCCTGGTGGCCGATGTCACAGCGTCACCATTGCCGGAGCAGCGGAACCGGCGCACCATTGGCGCACGTCCGCACAAGAAATGGAGGAGCCCGTGGCCGAAGGAAAACGTCCGCTGCCGAAGCCCACGCCTGAGACCCAGCACTACTGGGACGGCGCCAAGGCCGGCGAGCTGCGCCTGCAGAGCTGCAACGACTGCTCGAAGACGTACTTCCCGCCGCGACCATTCTGCCCGAAGTGCGGCTCGCGCTCGGTCAAGGTGACCAAGGCCTCCGGCAAGGCCAAGCTGCATTCCTACGTGATCCACGCGCGGCCCTCGCCGGGCTTCGACCCGGGCTATGCCATCGCCGTGGTCGAGCTTGCCGAGGGGCCGCGCATGATGACCAACATCGTCGGTTGTCCGCAGACGCCCGAGGCCCTGCAGCTCGACATGGACCTCGAGGTCACGTTCGAAAAGCAGAACGACGCCATCTCGCTGCCGATGTTCAAGCCGGCGGGGAAGTAGGGGCAGGAGACGCCGCTCCTGCGACCGGGCTGTCGTGTGCCGTCCCCCTCCCCTCGATGGGGAGGGGCCAGGGGTGGGGTGAAGGTCCGGGCGAGTGGCCGATGGTCGGGCAAGAAGTCTCCGCAAGCGTCCCACATTCGCCGAGCAGCAATTGTG
>JBFWQN010000299.1:0-6692 GCA_050249405.1 Hyphomicrobiaceae bacterium
GCGCACCCGTGGCGGGAGCGGCGCGTGAAGCCATCGCCGGAAGCGTCGATAAGACAGGCCGCCCGTGCGGCCGGCTTCGACGAGGTCGGCATCGCACGCCTCGACGCGATGGGCGACGAGGCGGGCCGCCACCTCGCCGAGTTCATCGCCGCCGGCCGACATGGGGACATGCACTGGCTGGCGGCCCACGCGGAGCGCCGCCGGCACCCCCGCGCGATGTGGCCCGACGCCCGCTCGGCCGTGGTGCTTGGGCTGAGCTACGGCCCCTCCAGCGATCCGCTGGCGATCCTCGGGCGCCCCGACCGCGGCGCCATCTCGGTCTATGCCCAGGGGCGCGACTATCACGACGTGGTCAAGGGCAAGCTGAAGCAGGTGGCGGCCGTGCTCTCGCGGGCGGCGGGCGGTGCGGACGTGAAGGTGTTCGTCGATACCGCCCCCCTGATGGAGAAGCCGCTCGCCGCCCTCGCGGGGCTCGGTTGGCAGGGCCGGCATACAAATCTGGTGTCCCGGCGGCTCGGCTCCTGGCTCTTTCTCGGTGTGATCCTGACCGACGCGGAGCTCGTCCCCGATCCGCCGGCCACCGATCGCTGCGGCTCCTGCCGACGCTGCATCGACGTCTGCCCGACCGATGCTTTTCCGGCTCCCTACCAGCTCGACGCCCGGCGCTGCATCTCCTACCTCACCATCGAGCACAAGGGACCGATCGACAGGGAGCTGCGCCCGCGGATGGGCAATCGCATCTACGGCTGCGACGACTGCCTCGCCGTCTGCCCCTGGAACAAGTTCGCCACGGCCGGCCGCGAGGCGCGGCTGGAGGCAACCGCAGCCGCCCGCGAGCCATCGCTCGCCGAGCTCCTGGACCTCGACGACGCCGCGTTCCGCCAGCGTTTCGCCGGCTCGCCAGTCAAGCGCACGGGGCGCGACCGCTTCCTGCGCAACGTGCTGATCGCGGCAGGCAACTCGCGCTCCACCGAGCTGGTCCGGCCGGTCCGGCGACTGCTCGGGGACGCCTCCGCACTGGTGAGGGGGGCTGCCGTCTGGGCGTTTGCCCGGCTTGTCGGCCGCGATGCGCTCGCGGCTGAGGCGAAGCCGCGCATGAGCCTTGAGACGGATGCGGGCGTGATCGCGGAATGGCAGGTGGAGCTCGAGACATGACCGGACGAGAAGCCGATGGAAGAACCGGCACGCTGCTCTGTCTCGGCCTCGGCTACACGGCCCGGTCGCTCGCGCGGCGCCTCTCGGCCGCCGGTTGGCGCATCGCCGGCACGGCTCGCAGCAATACGGGCGCCGCCGCCATCACGGCGGAAGGCTGGCAGGGGCACGTGCTGCGCGAGGACGGCGCGGCTGCCGTTCGCTCGCCGATGCTCGCCGCAGCTCTCTCCGAGGCGACGCACATCCTCGTCTCCGTACCGCCGGACGGTGCGGGAGATCCCGTGCTGCGCGCCCTCGGACCCGAAATCGAGCAAGCCCGGCAAGTGGCTTGGATCGGCTACCTCTCGACAGTCGGCGTCTATGGCGATCACGGCGGCGCCTGGATCGACGAGTCGACCCCGCCCCGCGATCCGGGCCTGCGCGGCGAGCGCCGGCTCGCGTCCGAGTCCGCCTGGCTCGAGCTCGGCGCCCGGCTGGGGAAGCGTGTCGCTGTATTCCGCCTGCCCGGCATCTATGGACCGGGGCGCAGCGCGGTCGACCAGCTTCGCGCCGGCACCGCGCGACGCATTGTGAAGCCCGGGCAGGTGTTCAACCGCATGCATGTCGACGACATCGCCCTGGCGCTGGCAGCGGCCATGACGACCCCGACGCCGCACCGGATTTTCAATCTCTGCGACGACGAGCCGGCACCATCGGAGGATGTGGTTGCATACGCCGCGGCGCTGCTCGGCCTCGCGCCGCCACCCGCGATACCGTTTGCCGAGGCCCAGTTGTCGCCGATGGCGGCAAGCTTCTATGCCCAATCTAAGCGCGTCTCGAACCGGCGCATGAAGCACGAGCTCGGCGTGCGTCTCGTCTATCCGACCTACCGGGAAGGTCTCGCCGCGATCGCTGAGCTCGAGGGACCGCCACCTCCCGCAGGATAGCGCCGTCGCGAGCATATTCAGCGGCCATTCAGCGTTAGACCGCTTTGCTGCCAAAGTTCGGTTCTATTTTGAACAGTGTCCCATGCGGCCGGCCAGAGACCGGTCAATGGAGCGGGAGGCTTTCTCATGCGCGGACCGATCCAGCGATCCGGCTTGGTTCTTTGTTCGGCTTTTGTGTTTGTCTTGTGTCTCGCCGGGCCAGTGGCTGCCGATGGCGGCGACGACGCGGCCCGCACCATCGCGGAGGCCTTCGCCAAAGGCGGTCGCAGCGAGCTGCCCGCGGGAGCGGTGCGCACGATCGTGCCGGCCGAGCGCCCCACGCCGGCCGACGAGCAGAGGCTGATCGACGAGATCGACATGCTCGAGCGGGCACGCGCCGAGGCCGATGCCCGGCGCGAGGCGCTCGTAAAGCAGCGCGAGGCGGCCGAGAAGCAGGATGCGGCGGCTCCCGCCGGCAAGGATCCCGACGCGGGCCGACGTGCGGCCGAGGCCGCACGCAGGGTTGCCGAGGAGCGCCAACTCGCTGCGGAGGCGCAGCGTCTCGCCGAGGCGCAGCGCAAAGCCGAGGAAGCAAAACGCATCGCCGAGGAGCGCCGCAGGACCGAGGAAGCCCAGCGGCTTGCCGAGGAGCGCCGCAAGGCCGAGGAGGCCCAGCGTATCGCCGAGGCCCGCCGCCAAGCCGAGGAGGCCCAGCGGGTGGCCGAGGAGCGCCGCCTCGCCGAGGCTCGCCGGCTGGCCGAGGAGGCGCAGAAAGCGGCCGAGGCTCGCAAGGAGGCGGCCGAGAAGGCCGAGCTCGCACGCATGGAGAAGGAGCGCGAGGCCGAGGCCGACCGCATCGCCGCGGTGCTGCGGCAGGCGCGCGAGGCGCGCGCCCAGCGCCCGCATGTCGAGACGCTGCCCTGGTCTCCGCCTCCCGTGCCCACGGCACGCGATGAACGCGCCCCCATCGCGACCAGCACGTCTGCCCAGACCGACCCGCGCGACGGCTACGTCGAACGCTCGTCCGCCTACGGCCACGGCGGCGGCGACTTGTCCCGGGCGTTGCCGGACCGCCACGCGACGCGCGTCACTGTCCTGCTCGTGATGGAGCCCGGCAACCGCGGCATTCGCCGACACAACAAGACCGCCGACCCGATCTTGTGCATCGAGGAAGGCTGCCACGTCAGCGAGGGCACTGCGACGCCGGCTCAGTTGCTGCCGCATCGCCGCGCCTTCGGTGCCGGCCGCACGCTCGGCGAGCGGGCCGGCGCCTGCAGCAACGCACTCGGTTGCGTCTTCCGCGGCGTCGATCTGCGGACGTATCCCGCCGTCGTGCAGCCGGTCGACATGCGTCTCCTGCGCCACGACAGGCGCCAGCCGCAGGTCTTGCACGAGGCCTCCGACTGCCGTCTCGATGGCGGCCGCCTCGCCTGCTCCGCCATCGAGGGACCAGATTACGTGATGTGGATCGTGCCCGAGAGCATGGCCGAGGCCGCAGGCCCCGCCGCACTCGAGGCCGCGGTCGACGCAGGTCTCTCCGTCAGCGCCGAGACCGTCGGCTACAGCCGCTGAGGGTCGGGACGCCAACGGTCGTCGCTGTTCTGCTGTTCTAAGGAGGGCGGTCCGCCCTTCAGGCTACCTGCTCCGGCGCCCGGCCGCTTCCTTCGTCAGCCGGGCGACGAGCGGGCCGGAGATGCGGCCGGTGGGGACGAGGCCCGAATCCATCTCGAACTCGCGAATGGCACGAACCGTCTCGTCGCTCGCAAGTCCGTCGGGCGCGGTGGCGAGATAGCCGAGCCGGCCCAGCGCCTGCTGTACCGCACGGATCACCTGCTCGGCCTGACCTCTCACCGGCGCCGCGTCGGGATCGAGCCCGATCGCCGCCCCGGGAGCCGACGTGCCGTGCCTCAAATGCGCGAGCACCTCGGGCGAAGGATCGGCGGTCAGCGGCAGACCCTGATCGTGCTCGTAGGCGAGCACAGCCGCCCGCGTGACGAGACCTGCCGTGCCGTCCGCCGTCCCTGGCTCGTAGCCACGCCGCGCAAGCTCCACCTGAATTCCCCTGATGGTCGCCCGGCGAGCTTCCGCCGGATCGGCGCCCGGCATCGCGACCGGCGCCAGCCGTCCGGCCGACGGAGAGAAGCTGCCGATGCGTTGGATGACCGCCTCTTTCTCGGCCTCGCTCCATCGCCGGGGAGGTTTCTGCCGCGAGGGCTGCGGTTGAGCCGGTCCCGGCTCTGCCGTCTCGGCCGTCAGCCGGCGCAGACGCTCGACGTCGATTCCGGACCGCGGCGCTGCCACGGCGGGGCCGTCCCCGCGAGCCTCCGACGCGCTCTCGTCCCGCCTCTGGTTGGCGAGCAGATTGGCGGCGATACCCGACCCGATCGCGAGAAATGCGACGAATGCCATGCGGGCTGTGAAGGGCGACAAGGACACGACAGGCTTCCCCCGGCACGACAGACGGCGCGCCACGGCAGCCTTGCACAGGGCCGCCGCTAGTTGCTCTCTGTGCTGATAGCGCCGGACCGATTAACGAGGTCTTTCCAAGACGCCTCCAATTGCATGCCGACCTGCGAGAAAAGATCCACCATGACGGCGATCGGTCTGCGAATGGGGCCGATACGAGCAATTTGAAACGAATTTGCCTGGCTGGCTTTCCGCCTCGTCCGATATTTGGCGCTACTTTTACTGGCAGCGAGCCGGTAGCACATCCCGCGTGGACGGCGGGTCCGGCTCGCACGCAGACGGCATCGGCCGTACGGCGAGGGGATGCGTCACATGTTCATCGTTCGATCAGCGTTCTGGCTTGCACTTCTCGTGGCGATCCTGCCGAGCGATCCCGCGGAGCAGGCGCGGCTCTACCAGACCGCGTCCTACGCCATGCACCGGGCGGCGACGTTCTGCGACCGCAACCGGGCGGTCTGCAACGAGGCGGATGCCCATTGGGCCGTGTTCCGCCAGAAGCTCGCTCTTGCCGGCCGCATGGCAACCGATCTCGTCAACGAGCGCCTCGCCGGTCAAAAGATGCCGGCACAGGCCCAGTGGCAGCCGCAGCCGCAGCCGCAATTGCTGGAGTCCTCCCTCGGGTCCTCCGACACGCTGCGCGCCTCCGACCGCGCCCCTGAATGGCGCTTGCCTGCCAAGCCGCGCGGCTGAGCAGAACGAGGCGCCATCGCTGCCCTGTCCGCTTCGGCGGAGCATCACTGGCCGCGAGCCGGGAGCCGGGAGGTTCCCCTAGAATGTCCACCGCGATACCGCGCGGCTGGCATCGACGCGTCACCTCGTCCTGCTTCGGCGACCCGCCGCCCGGCTGAGCCAGTCCATCTCCCCACGCGCGGCGCTTGCAGCCGCCGATCTCGCCGCCTAGTGTCGCGCGGCACCGTACCGGTACGGATGCGCCTCTCGCATGCGGCCGGAGGGCGAGAGGGTCGACGGCAGTCGCAAGGGCCTCGTGGGACGGCAGATGGCGCAGGCGTGGCTCAGCACTGACGACCTCGTGCCGGTCGAGGCGGCACTCGTCGGTCTCGCGCCCGGCGCCCGCGTCGTCGTGGCGATGTCCGGAGGCGTGGACAGCTCCGCGGCCGCCCTGCTGCTCGCCCGGCTCGGCTACGAGGTGGTCGGCATAACTCTCCAGCTCTACGATCACGGCGCGGCGGTCGGCCGCAAAGGCGCGTGCTGCGCCGGACAGGATATCCGGGATGCCCGCCGCGTGGCCGGGGACATCGGCATCGCCCATTACGTGCTCGATTACGAGCAGCTTTTCCGCACCGAGGTCATCGACGCCTTCGCGGACAGCTACCTGAGAGGCGAGACGCCCGTCCCGTGCGTCGCCTGCAACCGCTCGATCAAGTTCGGCCATCTGGCCGCCGCGGCTCGCGAGCTCGGCGCCGCGGCTCTCGTGACGGGGCATTACGTCCGGTGGCGCTCGACGCCGGCGGGACCTGCACTGTACCGCGCCGCGGACGTCTCGCGAGACCAGAGCTATTTCCTCTTCTCGACGCCGCGCGCCGAGCTCGACTTCGTGCGCTTTCCTCTCGGCGGCCTGGGCAAGCCGGTGGTGCGGCGCTTGGCTGCCGAGGCCGGATTGGCCGTCGCCGCGAAGGCCGATAGCCAGGACATCTGCTTCGTGCCCGGCGGCCGCTACCAGAGCGTCATCGAGAAGTTGCGGCCTGGCGCCTCGGAGCCCGGCGATATCCTGCACGTCGACGGCCGCAATCTGGGCCGGCACGCCGGCATCGAGAATTTCACGGTCGGCCAGCGGCGAGGTCTCGGCCTCTCGACTGGCGAGCCGCTTTACGTGGTCTCCATCGATCCCACTCGGCATGCCGTCGTGGTCGGCCCGCGCAAGGCACTGCTGACTCACAGGGTCGGGATCAGGGACGTCTCCTGGCTGGGGGACGGCCCGATCGAGGCGTTCGCGGCTCGAGGCGGGAGCGTTTGGGCTCGCGTCCGCTCGTCGCAGCCGCCGCGTCCCGCGCGTCTTTTGGCTGACGGCGACCGATGGTCCGTGGCACTGGATGACGGCGAGCATGGCATTGCGCGGGGGCAGGCATGCGTGCTCTATGCGGACGGCTCGCCCGATGCCCGCCTGCTCGGTGGAGGGTGGATCAGAGAATCAGTCGTAGCCAGGCGCAG
>JBFWQN010000300.1:0-6685 GCA_050249405.1 Hyphomicrobiaceae bacterium
CGCGGGGCGCTTCGAAGGCGTCGACCAGCGGGTGATCGAGGCCCGCGGTCTCGAGGAAATCTCAATCGGGGACTACGTGCTCTCGGGCGGGGAGCTCGCGGCGATGGTTCTGATCGACGCTTGCGTGCGGCTGCTGCCCGGTGTGCTCGGAGCGCGCGAATCGCTCGCGGAGGAGAGCTTCGAGAGCGGCCTGCTCGAATATCCGCAGTACACGAAGCCGCGCGAGTGGGAGGGCCGAAGGGTGCCCGACGTGCTGCATTCCGGCGACCACGGTCGTGTCGCGAAATGGCGCAAAGCCGAAGCCGAGCGCATCACACGCGAGCGGCGGCCCGATCTGGCAGCGAAGCTCCACCTCTGAGCCGGCGAGCCGGTGCCGATGCGCTGCACGCGTGTTGATTCCTGTGCGCCGACGCGTCCATCATCGGCGGCAGCGCCCGGCAAAGCAGGACCAACCCCATGAAATTCGGCCTCAGCACCATTACGAGCCGCGTCTTCACCTCCGCCGACGCCTACATGGCGGTCGCTGCGGCCGCCGAGCGGGCGGGCTTCGACTTCCTCTCGGTGAGCGACCACCTGGTGGTCCCGGCAATGCATGAGTCGCACTATCCGTACGTGGCCGGTGGTGCGTTCGCAGCGGCCCAGCACGGCCACTGCTTCGACCAGCTCTCGACCATCGCCTTTCTCGCGGCGGCGACGAGCAAGCTGCGCCTGCTCACCTCGGTGCTTGTGGTGCCCCACCGGCCGGCGATGCTCACGGCCAAGATGCTGGCGACCATCGACGTGCTCTCGAAAGGCCGGCTGATCGTCGGTGCAGGGGCCGGCTGGATGAAGGAGGAATTCGCCGCGCTCGGCGCCGACTTCCCGGATCGCGGCGCGGTGACGGACGAGAGCCTCGCCGCCTTCATCGCGCTCTGGACCGAAGACCGGCCGTCCTTCCGGGGCAATCACGTCGAGTTCGACGAGGTGGTGTTCGAGCCGAAGCCGGTGCAGAAACCGCATCCGCCACTGTGGATCGGTGGCGAGAGCCCGCCGGCTATCCGCCGCGCGATCAAATACGGCACGACCTGGTATCCCGGGAACAACAGCCAGACGATGCCGCTCGACACACCCGGCCGCCTCGCCGCCGGCATCGAGAAGGTGAAAGGACTCTGCCAAAAGTCCGGCCGCGACCCGGCGACGCTCGGCTTCACGCTGCTCGTGCAGGATCATTTCGAGTGGGCGGACAGGAAAATCGGCGACGGCTCAGCCCGGCGCATGTTCACGGGCACCTCCGACGACATGCTGGCCGATGCCTCTGCACTGACCTCCATCGGCGTCAGCCACGCCGCGCTGCGGCTCGGCGGTGCCGATGTCGCGGAGGCAGTGTCCCGCATCGAGCGTTTCGGCGCCGAGGTGATCGCCAGGCATCGAACTTGACGAGGCCATCCGTGCTTCGATCGATAGCCGGCCGCTCCGGTTTTGGCGGAGGCCGGCTATCTCGGCTTTCGCGACGGCTACTCACATCTGGCCGACGCCGCCGGTACTCGTTCCTCTGGTCTTGAAGATTGAGTAGGCGACGCCGCCGGCCAGAATACCGAAGGTCATCCCAAGCGAGAAAAGCGGCGGGAGCTTGGCGATTCCTATCAGGTCAGCCACGAAGATCTTCGATCCGATGAAGATCAGCACCAGCGCCAGCGCGTACTTGAGATAATGGAACCGGTGCACCATGGCGGCGAGGGCGAAATACAAAGCGCGCAAGCCGAGAATGGCGAAGATATTCGACGTGTAGACGATGAAAGGGTCCGTCGTGATCGCGAAAATCGCGGGTACGCTGTCGACGGCAAAAATGACGTCGGCAACCTCGATCAGGACGAGGGCAAGGAACAGCGGTGTCACGAACCATGCGGGCCGGCCCGTGACGGGATGCGGCATCTGCACGAAGAAGCGATGGCCGTGATGCTTGTCCGCGACATTGAGGTGCTTCCGCATGAGGCGAAGCACGGGATTGCTGGCGACGTCCGGCGAGTGGTCGACCAGCCAAAGCATTTTGATGCCGGTTGCGATCAGGAACAGAGCAAAAACATAGAGCACCCACGCAAACTGGCTCACGATCGTGGCGCCGACACCGATCATGATGGCACGCAGGACGATTACGCCGAGGATGCCCCAGAAAAGCACGCGATGCTGATACTGTGGAGGGACTGCGAAAAACGAGAAGATCATGGCGATGACGAACACGTTGTCCATCGCCAGGGCTTTCTCGACGGCGAATCCCGTCAGATACTCCATTCCCGACTGCGCGCCGAGATACCACCAGACCCAGCCGCCGAATGCGAGCCCGAGACCGATGTAGAAGCAGGATAGAACGAGACTTTCCCCAACCGGAATTGCGCGCTGCTCGCGGTGCAAAATGCCAAGATCAAGCACGAGCAGGGCAACAACGATCGCGACGAAGGCGAGCCAGGCCCAAACCGGCTTGCCGAGGAAATCACCAAGCGCAACGGAGTAAAGCAACTCCATGCGAGCCTCCCGACGACTGACCAAACGTGGTTAGCCGACATCGCAACCCTGCGGTTGCCAGAGGGGCCCGGCTGGACAACGCGGGAGATGGTTGGGGGTTGTCTTACCGTCAAGAGGCTGAAATCAAGAATTCCGGTCAATGCCGATGATCTTGCTGCGGGGCTCGCGCGGACCGGGGCGCCGTTACCGAAGCGAGCCCGGCGAACGGGCTTGCCGACTGCCGGTCAAGCGAGCGTGCGCAGCAACTCTGCGAGCAGGCGGCACCGGGGTACGAGCGAGGACACCAGCAGGTGCTCCTCGAACGTGTGGGCGCCGCCACCGTCGACGCCGAGCCCGTCGAGCGTGGCGACCCCGAGGGCGCCCGTGAAGTTGCCGTCGCTGCCGCCGCCGAACGAGCCGTGCCTCAACTCGAAGCCGATGCCGGCGGCGAGCCCGTGGGCCTTCTCGAAGAGCGACATCGTCTCGCGATGCGGCTCCCACAGCGGCCGGACAGGACCCCGCTCGACCACCACGCGAATGCCGTCGTTCATGTCCTCGAGCGTTTTCATCCGCTCCGCCACCTCATCGAAGATGGCCTTGGTCGGAGCGACGGTGAGCACCTGCGCGCGGCATACGATCGGCATGACGTTGACGAATGTGCCGCCGTGAATGGTGCCGACAGAGAACGTCATGCCGCGCTCGAAGTCGGTCATGCCCTCGATGCGCTCGATCAGACGGGCCATGGCCCGGATGGCACTGCGGCCCTGCCGGTTGTTGGCGCCGGCGTGCGCGGGGCGGCCGTGCACCGTCACCCAGAAGCGCTGGAAGGCGAAACGGCCGGTGACGATGACGCCGGATTTGCAGGGCTCCGTGACGAGCACGTACTTGTGCCGCCGGGCTTCCGCCTCGATCGCCTCACGCGAGGACGGGCTGCCCACCTCCTCATCGGGAACGAGCATGAAGGAGACAGGAAGGCGCGGTTGCGTCCCGGCACGGCGCAGAACCTCGAGCGCGTGCATGGCGATGCGGACGCCGCCCTTCATGTCGTAGATGCCGGGGCCGTAATAGCGATCACCGTCGCGGCGCAGCGGCAGGCGACCCTCCAACGTGCCTGCGAGGTGCACCGTATCGAGATGCGACAGGACGAGGATTCCGGCAGAATTGGTCGGCTCCCCGCCACCGAGGCGTCCGACAACGATGTCGCCATAGCCATCGCGGCCCAACGTGCGCTCGATGCGAGCCCCGAGGCGCACCAGATCGCCCGCGGCGAGATCCATCATGCGGTTGACGGCCGCGGCGTCGCTAGTCGGGCTTTCGCAGCGCACCCAAGGTAGCAGGCCAGCGAGGATCTCGTCGGCGTCGAAGAGGCTTGGGCTCAGCAAGTTGGTTCTCCAGGGGATGCGGCGCTCGCGGCTTTGACCCCCGAGGGTCTCGCGGCTACGGTGCCGCGCGCAACGGCCATTGTCACCGAAAACGAGATCGTGATCCACGTGCAGAACGACTCTCTGGCACGACCGGCCTTGGCGCCGCGGGAATCCAGGCACGCCGTGGCGGCCCTGGTGCTGGCCTCGGTGCTGATTGCGCTGATCTCGCCGAGAGCGACGCCGGTGTTGCTGCTGCTGCTCGGGGGCGCGCTCGTCGTGCCTGCCTTGCCAGGGCGGGCGGCTCTTGCCGCGATCGCGCGGCATCCCGTCATGCTCGCACTCGGTGTGCTCTGGCTCTATCTGCTCGTGAACGCAACTTGGTCGGTGGACCCGCTCGAGGCATTCGAGCGCGCCGGGCTGTTCGCCCTGATCGCATGTCTCGCCGCCGCCGTGAGGGTGGCGCTTCCCAAAATCGAGGAGGACGGGGCGCGCCGCCTGCATCTCGCGCTTGCACTCGCTATTGCCGCGGGCATCGTGTTTCTGGCCATCGAGACACCCCTCGGTCAGCCGATCCGGCGGCTCATCGTCTCGCTGGCGCCGTTCCTGCGTCCCGCGCCGAAGCATATCGTGGTCGCCAAGGGATGGGTCGAGCAGATCGCGTCTTACACGCTCAACCGCAATCTGGCGGTGCTCAACCTCATGCTGTGGCCGGGCTTCCTGCTGCTCCGCTCGCGTCTCACGCCCGGAGCCGCACGGGGGAGCGCAGCGGCGCTGCTGGTGCTGTCGGCACTCGCCATATTCACCTCCGAGCACGAGACATCGATGATCGCCCTAGTGGCCTCGTGCGTCGTGTTCGCGGGCATGCTCGTGGCGGCTCCCCTGCTGCGTGCGCTGGTGCTGGCCGGCTGGCTGGTGGTGACATTGCTCGTCGTGCCGATCGCGGCCTACTCGCATCAGGCGGGTCTGCATCAGGCCCGCTGGCTGCCCCAGACGGCCCGCAACCGCATCGTGCTCTGGAGCGTGACCGCCGAGAAAATGAAGGAATCGCCGCTGCTCGGGATCGGCATTGCCTCGACAAAGCCACTCGACGAGGAGGCGGCGCCGACAGCCATCACTCGGCCCGGCGATACCTACCCTCAGCGCACAGGACGGCATTCCCACAACATCTTCATGCAGACCTGGTACGAGCTCGGAGCGATAGGTGCCGTGCTCTTGATGCTGACGGGCGTGATGGGGCTGCGGGCTATCGCGCGGCTGCCAGAAGACGATCAGCCCTATGTCTACGCGAGCTTCGTCTCGGCGGTGGTGCTCGCCTCGTTCACATGGGGCATGTGGCAGCCGTGGTTCATGTGCGCTTTCGGCTTGTGGGTGATCATGCTGCTGGTCGGGCTCGATGCGGCGCGCCGGTCGAGGGCGTCTCCGCAATAGCCGCAGGACAGCACGGTGCAGTCTTGCCACGGCGCCCGGCCCGTCGTGTCATGGGCCACGGCAAGCGATGTCTCGGCCGAGGCTGCCGCGACAATTCCCAGAGCGAGGACAATCGATGCGTGACTATCTGGCGTGGCGTCTGGCATTCGGCATAACGACACCGTCCACCAATACGGTGGTGCAGCCCGAGTACGACGACATGCGCCCAGCAGGGGTGACCAATCATCTGGCGCGCATGGTGATCGCCGACAACCCCGTGACCAGCGATGCCGACTTTGAGCGGCAGCTCGAGGATATCGACAAGTCGCTCGAGGATGCCGTGGCGCGCGTGATGGACGCGAAGCCGAATGCATTCATCCTGGGCATCTCGGCGCTGTCGGTTTGGGGCGGCACGATCGAGTGGGGGGAGGAGCTCAAACGGCGGGTGCGCAAGGTGGCCGGCAGGGACATTCCGGTCACGATCGCCTCAGACGCCGTCGTCGCCGGCCTGAAAGCGCACGGCATCAAGCGCAAGATCGCGGTGATGGAGCCCTACTGGCCCTGCATCGAGCCGCGCCTCGGAGCCGTGATGGCCGCGCACGGCTACGAGGTGGTCCGCTACTGTCATATGCGCGGCAAGAGCCCAGCCTCCTACTCGGTGCTGACCGCCCAGGACATGATCAAGGCTGCCCGCTCGATCGACGGGCCGGACGTGGAGGCCATCGTGGCCTTCGGCGCCAACCTGCCGTTCGGCAGGCTCGCGGACGAGGCCGAAAGGTGGCTCGACAAGCCGGTGCTGCAAATCAACGCGACGACCTATTGGCATGCGCTGAGGACCGCCGGGATCACCGACAAGGTCTATGGCTACGGCTCGCTGCTCGCACGGTTCTGATGCGCGACCGGCGCCTCGAGCAAGGCGCCGGCCGCCACTCCGTGGGCTCAGGTCTCCAGGAACGCGAAGCGTCCATCCTTGTCGCGCGTGATGCGCCCCGACGACGGCGACGGGAAGTGGCCGGTGCAGATCAGCGTGGAGGTATCGCAGAAGCGCGAGAAGATGCGCTTGCGGCTTTCGCCCGCCTGCTCGGAATTGTAGTCCGACATCATGCCGATCTCGGGGTACTTCACCTGGATCGGCGAATGCACCATGTCACCCGTGACGAGGGCATCGGCGCCCTGCTTGCCGGCCAGCACGCAGTACTGGTCAATGGTGTGGCCGGGCGCCGGCACCAGATGCACGTGGTCATTGAAGGCAAACTCGCTCTTCACCACGTCGACGCGGCCGGCAGCCACCACCGGAAGCACGCTATCGGTGATCCAGGCGGCGGCCTCCGGATTCTGCTTCTGCCGCTCGGTCCAGAAGGCCAGCTCCTTGTCGGCGAAGATGTAGCGCGCCTTGGGGAACGTTGGCACCCAGCGGCCGTTCTCGAGCCGTGTGT
>JBFWQN010000301.1:0-6681 GCA_050249405.1 Hyphomicrobiaceae bacterium
TCCAGGAAAGCGCCGACCTCACCGCCTTCCTCGCCCGCGAGTTCGACGATGTCGCCGGCACCGTCGGCCAGGAGGCCGAGGTCGTCATCAAGGTGCGTGAGGGCGTGAAGCCGCTGCGCTCGTTGGGCCGCGAGGCCAAAATCGAGGCCGATCGGATCGTCTACCGGGTGGGCGCGCTGTTCGGCGGGGTCGAGCAGGTGCTGCTGGCCGAGGTCGAGGTCGCTCCGTCGAGCGCCGGGACGGACCGCCAGATCGCCGATGTCCACATCGCCTACAACGAGGCCGCGAGCGGCAGGCGGATCACCGCGGAAGCGGCGACCGCCGTGCGCTTCACATCCGAGAAGGCCGCGTCCGAGGCGAGTATCAACGCAACCGTCGATCGTGACGTGACAGCCCTGCTCTCGCGGGAGGCGCGGGCCGAGGCCGTTCGCCTGCGCGATGCAGGCCGGATCGAGGAGGCGCGCAGCAAGTTCAAGGCCAACGCCGAGTATGTGCGCGAGAAGCAGCGGGCCTTGCCGGGCGCGGCCGCCTATGCGCCGCTGGTCGACGAATTGAAAGCCAGCGAGTCGGCCGCCTCCGACGCGGCTCAAACCAGCGAGGGCTGGGCGAAGACCCGCAAGACGCAGCGGGCCATCGACAGCAATCAGTTCGGAGCGAGCACCAAATTTTGACCCGGGCCACCTTGTCGGCCGCAGCCGATGCCCTCACTCGGGCATCGGCTCCTTGTCGAGGATGTAGCCGGCGCCACGCACGGTCCGAATGGGATCGGCCTCGTTGCCGCGGATGAGCGCCTTGCGGAGCCGCCCCACGTGCACGTCGACCGTCCGCTCGTCGATGTCGCCGTCACGGCCCCACACCGCATCGAGCAGATGTGGCCGTGACAGAACGCGTCCCGCGCTCTCGAGAAGCACCTCGAGCAGCCGGTACTCGGTGGGCCCGAGCCGCACCTCGCGTCCGTTGCGCGTCACCCGGTGCGCGTTGCGGTCGATCTTCACGCCGCCGACTGCGATCTCGTTGGCGATCCGCTCCGGCGCCGCGCGCCGCAGCAGGGCCTCGACACGCGCCACCAGCTCGGCCACCGAGAACGGCTTGACGACATAGTCGTCGGCTCCCGTCGTGAGGCCGCGTACGCGATCCGTCTCCTCGCCCCGCGCCGTGAGCATGATGACCGGCAGCGCCTTGATCTCGGTGCGTCCGCGAATGCGACGGCACACCTCGATCCCCGAGACGCCCCCGGGCAGCATCCAGTCGAGCAGCACCAGATCGAAATGATCCTCGTCGAGGGCGACCAGCGCCTCGTCGCCGGATCGCGCGACGCAGACGTCGTGGCCCTTGGATTTCAGGTTGTAGTCGAGCAGGGCGATCAGGGCTTCGTCGTCCTCGACGACGAGCAGTCGGGCAGGCATCAACTCTCCTCGCGGTCCGCTCTAGTCGCGCGCCTTGTCGAACAGGGTGACGCTCGTGTCGTCACCCTTGGGCCGATCGTCGACGAGCGCCGTGCCGTTCACCATGTAGTGCACCGTCTCGGCGATGTTGGTCGCATGGTCGCCGATGCGCTCGATGTTCTTGGCGCCGAACAGGAGGTGCGTGCACAAGCCGATGTTGCGCGGATCCTCCATCATGTACGTGAGCAGCTCGCGGAACACGGAATTGTAGAGCGCGTCGATGTCGGTATCCGACCGCCAGACGGCGAGCGCCTTCTCGTCGTCGCGCGTCATGTAGGCGTCGAGCACGTGCTTGAGGCTCTTCTGGGCAAGCTCGGCCATGTGCCGCAAGCCGAGGATCAGCGATTGCGGCCTCGACTCGGCTGCGACCGCGAGCGCGCGTTTGGCGATGTTTTTCGCGAGGTCGCCGATCCGCTCGAGATCGCCGGCGACCTTGAGCGTCGCCACGACTTTGCGCAGATCGGACGCCATCGGCTGCCGCCGGGCGATCATGGAGATGGTCATCTCCTCGATCTCGCGGTGCATGTTGTCGACAGCCCGGTCGCTGGCGATCGCCTCGGAGGCTAGCCTCGGATCGCGCCGCTCGAGCGATGCGAAAGCGTTGCCGAGCAGCTGCTCCACGAGGCCGCCCATCTGCGCGATTCTCTGGTCGAGCTGTATGAGCTCGGCCTCGTACGATTTGACGATGTGCTCCATGAGCCCTCGACGGTGTCGGTTGCGAAGTTCGGCCGGCACACCGGCAGTTGTCTTCTAGACGCGCGTCACAACGCTATTATGACATCTCATCATATTGCAATTATTGGAATTAATCGCTGGCCTCCGGCAGCGTGACCGCGAAAGTCGACCCGACTCCCGGGTGTGACTCGATCCGCAGCTCGCCCTCGTGCCGGTTGAGGATGTGCTTGACGATCGCCAGTCCGAGACCCGTGCCGCCCTTCTCGCGGCTCGTCTTGTCGTCGATACGGTAGAACCGTTCCGTCAGTCGCGGCAGATGCTTCTCGTCGATTCCTGGACCGTCGTCCGATATGGCGACCCCGACCATCTTGCGCCCGCCGGCCGCGCTGCGTGACACCGTGATCGTGACATTGCCGCCCTTGCGGCCATATTTCAGCGCGTTCTGCAGCAGATTGACGAGCACCTGCACGATCTCGTCGCGGTCGCCGCGGGCATAAAGCTCGGTGGGCGGCGCCGAGACCTCGACCTTCGCACCGACTGTGGCCGCCAGCGGCTCCATCGACCGCACCACCCCGGCGAGCGTCGCATTGACCGGCACCCGGTCGCTCGGCACGAGATGCGCCCGCATCTCGACCCTGGCGAGCGAGAGCAGGTCGTCCAGGATGCGCGTCATGCGCAGCGACTCGGCCCACATGATGCCGAGAAACCGCTCGCGCGCCACCGGATCGTCCTTCGCCGCCCCCTGCAGCGTCTCGACGAAGCCCCTGAGAGCAGCCAGCGGCGTTCTCAGCTCGTGGCTCGCGTGCGCCACGAAATCGGCGCGCATCTGCGCCAGTCGATCGCGCTCGGAGATGTCGTGCAGCTCGATCAGCAGCGCCGGAAATCCCGGAGATCGGGTGCGAACCGGCGACAGCGTTGCGTCGAGCTGCCGCTCGACGGGGACGCGCTCGTGCAGCCGGACCGTCCGGCGCTCGCGGTACCGCAGCGCATGCGCCAGGGCCTCGGCGAGCTCCGGCGAGCGGCTCGCGAGCGCGACCGGCCCGCCGCGACGCATGGCAGCGAAGAGATCGTATGCGGGCGGGTTGGCGTGCACGACGAACTGGTTGTCGTCGATCGCGATCACCGGGTCGGGCAGGGCGTCCACCAGGCCGCGCCAGGCGAGCACGGGGGATACCCCCTCGTCGAGCGGCTGCTGGGTCCGAAGCGCGACCGCGTCGGGCGGCAGAGCCTCGGTGCCCGCCGCTTCGGCAAGCCGGGCGGCGGCAACCCCGATCGCGATACCGGCCATGCCGGCGAGGGCGATCCAGGGCGCCATGACGGCGAGCGCCAACGTCACGAGGGCCAGCACGCCTCCTGCGGCCTTGAGGCGGCGAGGCAATGCCTGGAGGCGCCCCATGATCGAGCCGGCCAGTCCGGCAGAATCCCTGGTCATATCGCCCCGACCTCTTGGGTGGGGGCCGCCGCCTCGTCGATCTGCGCGGCGGCCGGTGAAGACCTGCGTCACTAGCGCAGGCGACCCCGGCCGTCGAGGGGCGCCGGATTCAATAGAACAGCAGCACGCCGAGGCAGGCGACCGCGAGGCCAGCGAGGGCTGCTGGCGTGCGCCAGCTGGCAAGCCAGGCGACGAAGGCGCGAGGATACGTCGCCCACGGCCGCGTATAGAGCCACCTCAGCGCCCAGCCGATGGCGACGCCCGCAAGCAGCACGGGGCCATCGCCAGCCTTCAGATTGCCGGGCGAGATCGGCATGAGCGACAGCCACTCCGCCACCGGCAGTCCTCGCTGGCCTCCGAGGCCCAGGGGCACCGATACGGCTCCGGTTGCAAGCAGCGCGGCGGTGAGCAGGCCGGCTGCGACCAGGAGCACGGCGACGATCGAGCGTTCGGCGGTCATGGGACGGCATCGGTCTCGAGAAGGGCGATGCGTCCATTCAATCCCAGCGAGGCAAATACCCGGTTAACGACCGTGCCGATCGGGACTACCAGCCGCGGAAGATCGTCGTCCGCCAATCGTCGGACACGCGCTCCCGCGCGGGACGCACGACGGCCGGCCGTGGCTCCGGCGTAGGCACGCCTTGGACCGCCGCCGCCGCGATCTGTGGTGCCGCCGCGGGCGCGACTTGCTGCAACGGCTCCACCCGCTGCTCCCAGGCCGGGGCCACCATCGTCCGCCGCGCAACCGGCAAGCCGAGCGCCGCCACGGTGCGCGACGGCGACCCCACCCGGCGATCGAAGTCGGCGATGGTCGTCTGCCCTTTCCGCGGCACCAGATGCACGACGCGGAAGCCGCTCGACTTGAGGTCGGCGAGCAGGGAGCCGAGGGCTCCGGCCGTCGACGGCTGGATGTCGTGGAACAGGATGATGCCGCGCCCTTTCGCCTTCAATTGCTGGGTGACGTTGCGGATGACGACTGTCGGGCTGCGCGTGCGGAAGTCGAACGAGTCGACGTCGATAGAGAAAATGGCGGTGCTCCGGCTCCGCAGGTGTGCGATCGCCGAGGCCGGGTCCGAGAGGTATGGAAAGCGGAAGAACGGCGCGGCCGGGCCGCCGAGCGACTTCTGAACGGCGCTGATACCGAGCTCGATCTCGGCGATGGCGCCGTCGTGCCCCTTCTGCCTCAGGTTCGCGTGCGACCAGGTGTGCGTGCCGATGGTGTGACCGCGCCGGGCCACCTCGTGCACCAGGTCCGAGTAGCCCATCGCCCGCTGCCCGACCATGAAGAACGTGGCCTTGGCGCAGTGTTGGTCCAGCACGTCCAGGATGACCGGCGTCAGCTGCTTGTGCGGCCCGTCGTCGAAAGTAAGCACGATCTCGCCGGGGGCCAGCAGCTCCGGTCCGGGATACTGGTTATGACCGAACCGGGGTCCCCCGGTCGTATCGATCTCGACGCGCCGCGCCGTGCCGATCGCACCGGCCACGCATTGCGCCTGGGCTTGCCCGGCCGCGAGCGACACGAGGGCCACCAGCGCGAGCCTGAGCAGATTTCCTGATCGCATCCCCACACGTCCTATCGCCCGCCGACGGGCCTGCACCTGAGCCGCGGCGGCTGGCCTTCACCCGTCACGCGGATGCGGTCCCCGGCGCGGCTGTCCCGTGCCGAAAATACTGGAAAATGATTGTGGCGATATGCGACACGCTGCGGTCTGGCCTTGCATCGAATCCATGACTGTGTTGCCGAGCAGGCACTCCGCTCCGGTCGGCCTGTCGGCGGCGGCATGCCGAGCTTTCGCGCCGATCGCCCGTCGACCACTTGCGTCTCCCGAGGAGGGCGGCCGCCATGCAACAGCCGAACGCAGACGAGGAGGCGCAGGAGCGGCCCGGAGCCCGGCCCGAGCTCGTTGCCGCCGTGCGCGCCGATCTGGAAGCCGGTGCCGCGCCGCATCTGGGCGAGCTCGCCAAGGCGCTCAAGGCGCCGGATCTCGCCGACCTGATCGAGCTGCTCGAGCCGGTCGAGCGCGTCCGCCTCATCGACATGCTGGGCGGCGAGCTCGACCCGGAGGTCTTCTCCGAGCTCGATCCGAGCGTCCGCGACCAGCTGTCCGAGGACCTGCCCAACGAGTTGCTGGCGCGCATCGTCACCAAGCTCGACACCGACGACGCCGCCTACGTCATCGAGAATCTCGAGAAGGAGGATCAGCAGGACATTCTGTCCCAGCTGCCTTCCAGCGAGCGTGCCGCCCTCGAGCGCAACCTCGAGTATCCGGAGGAGACGGCCGGCCGTCTCATGCAGACGGATTTCGTGGCCGTGCCGCAGTTCTGGACGGTTGGCCAGGTCATCGATCACATGCGCGAGGCGGAGGATCTTCCGGTCTCGTTCTCGGATATTTTCGTAATCGATCCGGCCTTCCGGGTGCTCGGCTCCGTTGACCTGTCGCGGCTCCTCCGCACCAAGCGCCACGTGAACATCTCGACCATCATGGAGACGGATCGCCACACGGTGCTGGCGACCGCCGACCAGGAGGAGGTCGCGCGCCAGTTCGAGCGCTACGACCTGCGCTCCGCCCCGGTTGTCGATGCCAACGACCGCCTCGTCGGCGTGGTCACGGTCGACGACGTGGTCGAGGTGATCTCGGAGGAGACCGAGGAGGATTTCAGGCGCCTGTCGGGTGTCGGCGACGAGAGCCTCGCGGATACCGTGCTGCCGACGGTGAAAAGCCGCTTTCTCTGGCTTTTCATCAATCTCGGCACGGCGTTGCTGGCCTCGTCCGTGATTCAGCTCTTCGACGCCTCGATCAACCAGATGGTCGCGCTTGCCGTGCTCATGCCGATCGTCGCCTCGATGGGGGGCAACGCCGCGACCCAGACCATGACGGTCGCCGTGCGTGCCCTTGCGACGCGCGACCTCGGACCCGCCAACGTCTCCCGCGTTATTCTACGCGAGGCTTCCGTCGGCGTGATCAATGGCATTGCCTTCGGCCTGCTGATGGGTACCGTGGTGCTCATCTGGTTCGGTGTCGGCAAGCTCGGCATCGTCATCGCGGCGGCGATGCTGTTCAATCTCGTCGCCGCGGCGCTCGCCGGCATACTCATTCCTCTCGCGGTCGAGCGGCTGGGCTTCGATCC
>JBFWQN010000302.1:0-6674 GCA_050249405.1 Hyphomicrobiaceae bacterium
GGACCAATGCGCTCGTTTGCTTGTCGGTGATGCCGGCCCTGTCCCTGCCTCCACTTGCGCTGGCGCTGATTGCGATGCGCTCGGCAGCCCCGTCCTCGCCTGCTGCTGCCGGCGCCGCTGTCGGACGGCTCGCCGCAGCCGTTGCCGCCTCTCTCTACGCTTTGCACTGCTTCGACGATTCGCCCCTGTTCGTCGCTGTCTGGTATCCGCTGGCCACGCTTCCGGTCATTCTCCTGGGCTCCTTCGCTGGCCAACGGCTGCTCCGTTGGTAGCCACGACCGTCTCAGGCTCACGAGGCACGCGTGCCTCGTCCTTCGTGGCTCCACGACGCCGGATGACTGGAAGCGTTCGGGCCTGACCGGGCGCGAGCCAGCGAGAGCGCCCTCCCCCACCCCGCCGCTTGCGCCCTCCCGGCCGTCCGCCTATCCAATTGGCCAGATCACGATCACCGGAAGCCCCGAGGAAGCCCCATGTCCGACGAAACCCTCTCCATGCCTCTCGAGCCGCAGTGGGCTGAGATCCGCGAGGGTGTGCGCGCCGTCTGCGAGCGTTTCCCGAACGACTATTGGGTGAAGCTCGATCACGCCGCCGAGTATCCGACCGAGTTCGTCAATGCTCTGACCGAGGCCGGCTATCTCGGCTGCCTCATCCCCGAGGAGTACGGCGGCTCGGGCCTGCCGCTGTCGGCCGGCTGCGCCGTGCTCGAGACCATCCACGAGATGGGCTGCAATGCCGCCGCCTGCCACGCCCAGATGTACACGATGGGCACCGTGCTCCGGCATGGCAGCGAGGAGCAGAAGCGCAAGTACCTGCCCGAGATCGCCTCCGGGAAGCTGCGCCTGCAGGCGTTCGGCGTCACCGAGCCGACCACCGGCTCCGACACCACCCAGCTCAAGACCAAGGCCGAGAAGCGCGGCAACAAGTACATCGTCAACGGCCAGAAGGTCTGGACCAGCAGGGTGATGCACTCCGACCTGATGCTGCTGCTGGCGCGCACTACGCCGGCCGATCAGGTGAAGCGGCGGACGGACGGCCTGTCGGTGTTCCTCGTCGATCTCCGCGAGGCCAAGGGCCGCGGCGTCGAGATGAAGAAGATCGACGCCATGATCAACCACAACACCTGCGAGGTGTTCTTCGACAACCTCGAGGTGCCGCCAGATGCGCTCGTCGGCGAGGAAGGCCAGGGCTTCAAGTACATCCTGTCGAGCATGAACGCCGAGCGGCTGCTGATCTCGGCCGAGTGCCTGGGCGACGGCAAGTATTTCATCAACCGCGCCACCGAGTACGCCAAGGAGCGCGTCGTGTTCGGCAACCCCATCGGCAAGAACCAGGGCGTGCAGTTCCCGATCGCCCGCGCCTATGCCGAGCTGTGCGCGGCCGAGCTGCTGGTCGCCAAGGGCGCCGCCCTGTTCGAGGCCGGCAAGGAGTGCGGCGCCGAGGCCAACATGGGCAAGATGCTCGCCGCCGAGGCCTCGTGGCACGCAGCCGAGGCCTGCATGCAGACCTTCGGCGGCTTCGCCTACGCCCGCGAGTACGGCATCGAGCGCAAGTGGCGCGAGGCGCGCCTCTACCAGACGGCGCCCATCTCGACCAACATGGTGCTGGCCTTCGTCGGCCAGAACATTCTCGGCATGCCGCGGAGCTATTAAAGGCGAAACGCGCCAATAGGAGGACGGGAATGGCTGCCGTCGCCCAACCGAAGCCACGCATGACCGTCGAGGAGTTCTTCGCCTGGGGCGGCGGTGGACACGCGGGCAAGCTCGAGCTGGTCGATGGGGTGGTGCGCGCCATGGCACCGGCCAGCGCCACGCACGCGCTGATGCAGGGCAACATTGTCGCGGCAATCCACGCTCACCTCCGTGCCAGTGGCGGCCGCTGCCGCGTCGCGCCGGAAGCCCCAGTACGGCCGGCCCTCGGGCATGGCATCAACGCCCGCGTTCCCGATATCGCCGTCACCTGCGCACCCCCCTCCACCTCGAGGACGTTCGACGAGCCGATACTCATCATCGAGGTGATGTCGCCCTCGAACGACGACGACACGTGGGAGAGCATCCGGGCTCTCGCCCCGCTGCCGACCCTGCGGGAGATCGTGGTCGTGCAGTCGGAGCGGATCGGCATCGAGGTCTATCGCAAGGGCGTCGATGGGGGCTGGCCCGACGGGCCGGAAGGGACGCTGGACGCCGCCGGCACCTTCCGGCTGGAGAGCATCGGCCTCGACCTGACGGTAGCCGACGTCTACGCCGGCACGCATCTGGAGCCGGCGCAGGGCCGATAAGCCGCTCCGGGGACGAATTGCCTCGCTCCCGCGTTCGTGGTTCTAATCGACCCCATCGAACGCCCCGGGACGAAGATAGAACGCCATGACCCTGATCCCCGACTTCACCAAGATCGCGCTGGACGCAGACGCCTCGCATGCCGTCGCGGATCGGGGTGACGCCGGGGCCAAGCCGGCCGCCAGCTTCATCACGCCCGAGGGCATCGCCATCAAGCCCTACTACACGGGCGCCGATACGGCCGGGCTCGATTTCCTCGACGGCTACCCGGGCATCGCCCCGTACGTGCGCGGGCCCTACCCGACCATGTACGTCACCCAGCCGTGGACCATCCGCCAGTACGCGGGCTTCTCGACGGCCGAGGATTCGAACGCCTTTTATCGCCGCAATATCGCGGCGGGCCAGAAGGGCCTTTCGGTGGCTTTCGACCTCGCCACCCACCGGGGCTACGACAGCGACCATCCGCGCGTGCGGGGCGACGTCGGCATGGCCGGCGTGGCGATCGACTCGATCTACGATATGCGCACGCTGTTCGACGGCATCGACCTGTCGCAGATGTCGGTCTCGATGACCATGAACGGCGCCGTGCTGCCGGTCCTCGCCCTCTTCATCGTGGCGGGCGAGGAGCAGGGCGTGCCGGCGGCCAAGCTCTCAGGGACCATTCAGAACGACATTCTGAAGGAGTTCATGGTCCGCAACACCTACATTTATCCGCCTGCGCCCTCGATGCGGATCATCTCGGACATCTTCGCCTATACTTCGGCCAACATGCCGAGGTTCAACTCGATCTCGATCTCCGGCTACCACATGCAGGAGGCCGGCGCGACGGCCGATCTGGAGCTCGCCTACACCCTCGCCGACGGTGTCGAGTATGTCCGCGCGGGCGTCGCCGCCGGTCTCGACGTGGACAAGTTCGCGCCGCGCCTCTCGTTCTTCTGGGCGATCGGCATGAACACGTTCATGGAGATCGCCAAGATGCGGGCCGCGCGTCTGCTCTGGGCGAAGCTCATCAAGGGCGAGTTCCAGCCGAAGGACGACCGCTCGCTGTCGCTCCGCACGCACTGCCAGACGTCGGGCTGGTCGCTCACCGCGCAGGACGTGTTCAACAACGTGACGCGCACCTGCCTCGAGGCCATGGCGGCGACGCAGGGTCACACGCAGTCGCTGCACACCAACGCCCTCGACGAGGCGATTGCCCTGCCGACCGACTTCTCGGCGCGCATCGCCCGCAACACTCAGCTCGTCCTGCAACAGGAGAGCGGCACCACCCGCGTCGCCGATCCCTGGGGCGGCAGCCACTACGTCGAGCGGCTCACCTACGAGCTGGCCGAGAAGTCGATGGCCCATATCCGGGAGGTCGAGCGCCTCGGCGGCATGGCCAAGGCAATCGCGGCCGGCATCCCGAAGATGCGCATCGAGGAGGCCGCCGCCCGCACCCAGGCGCGCATCGATTCGGGCCGCCAGACCATCGTCGGCGTCAACAAGTTCCGGGTCGAGAACGAGGCGCAGATCGATATCCTCAAGGTCGACAATGCCCGTGTTCGCGAGAGCCAGATCGCCAAGCTGCAGCGTCTGCGCGGCGAGCGGAACGAGAAGGCCGTGCAAGCTGCGCTCTCCGCGCTCACCGAAGGCGCCCGCGGCAACGGCAACCTGCTTCATCTTTCCGTCGAGGCGGCGCGCGCCAAGGCCACCGTCGGCGAGATTTCGGACGCGATGGAGGAGGTTTTCGGCCGTCACCGGGCCGAGATCCGCTCGGTGTCTGGCGTCTACAGGGCGGAGGCCGGCAGCATGAGCCAGGAGATCACGGGCATCCAGGGGATGATCGAGGCGTTCGAGGCCAATGACGGCCGCCGCCCGCGCATTCTGCTCGCCAAGATCGGCCAGGACGGCCACGACCGTGGCCAGAAGGTGATCGCGACCGCCTTTGCCGACCTGGGCTTCGATGTCGATATCGGGCCGCTGTTCTCGACACCTGAGGAGGTCGCTCGCCAGGCGGTGGAGAACGACGTCCACATCGTCGGCGTGTCCTCGCTGGCCGCCGGGCATCTTACACTTGTGCCGGAGCTTCGCGCGGCGCTCGAGAAGGAAGGCCGTGGCGACATCATGATCGTCGTCGGCGGCGTCATCCCGCAGGGCGACTACGACACCCTCTTCAAAGCCGGCGCCAAGGCCGTGTTCGGCCCTGGCACCAACATTGCTGCGGCGGCAACTGACCTGATCGCCAAGCTCAACGCCGCGCTCGGCTACAGGGCCGCCGAGGCTGCGGAGTAGTTGCTGTTGGCATGCCTCTCGGGGCGATTGACGATCGTCATAGTCGTCCCCGCCTCACATCATGCAGCCCATGCCCGAGAGGAGATCGCTGGCCTTCTTCTTCTGCTCCTCGGAGAGAGCGCCATAGAGCGTGGCCAGCGCCGGCTTCACCTCTTTCAGCGTCGTGACTCGTGCCTCCATCGCCGTGAGGCGCCGATCCAGCCGCTCGACAGGTGTCCCGTCGCCCGCGGCCGCGATCATGGCCGCTCTCATCGACTGCATGTTCTCCAGGTTCTTGCGCAGTGCCGCGGCGTACCCGTCCCAGGCTGCCTTCTGCGCGTCCGTGATGCCGAGCTCGGCCTTGAGGAAGGCAAGGCGGCCATCGATGTAGGGCTTGCCATTGTCGGCCCCGAGCATGCCGCAGCCGCCCATCATCGGGCCGTAGCCCATGCCGCGCTGCATGCCCATGCCGGGCCCCATGCCCTGGCCCATCATGCCGTGCTCCATCATGCCGGGGCTCATCATTCCGGGACCTGGGCCGGCACCGCCTGGCCCCATCCGGCCGGGGCCCTGCGCTTGGGCGGCAGCCAGGGCGATGGCGATCGCTCCGCCTGTCGCGGCGATGAGGATGACAGCCTTTCGGACCATGACGCTCTCCTACGGTTGCAACGGAGTTGCGGGCGGCGTCGCCCCCCGCGAGATAACGCTTGCGCGCTATCGACGTTGCCACCTCTGATCTGCGTCAATCGGAAGGGCCGATCGACGGCGGCCCCTCTCAGAAGAACGCCTGCAATCCCGTGATGGCGCGCCCCAGGATCAGCGCGTGCACGTCGTGCGTACCCTCGTAGGTGTTCACCGTCTCGAGGTTCGCCGCGTGGCGCATCACGTGGTACTCGATCTGGATGCCGTTACCGCCGTGCATGTCGCGAGCCATGCGGGCGATGTCCAAGGCCTTGCCGCAGTTGTTGCGCTTGACGATGGAGATGGCCTCGACCGCCAGCTTGCCCTCGTCGAACATGCGCCCGACACGGAGCGCGCCCTGTAGGCCGAGACTGATCTCGGTCATCATGTCCGCCAGCTTCTTCTGCACGAGCTGCGTATTGGCGAGCGGCCGGCCGAACTGCTTGCGGTCGAGCGTGTACTGACGCGCGCGGTGGAAGCAGTCCTCGGCCGCACCCATGGCACCCCAGGCGATACCGTAGCGGGCGCGGTTGAGACAGCCGAACGGGCCGGCAAGCCCCTGCACATTGGGCAGCAGATGATCCTCGGACACCTCGACGCCGTCCATCACGATCTCGCCCGTAATCGAGCAGCGCAGAGACAGCTTGCCTCCCACCTTCGGCGCCGAGAGGCCTTTCATGCCCTTCTCGAGGACGAAGCCCTTGATGCCGCCGCCGTGTGCCTCCGACTTCGCCCACACCACGAATACGTCGGCGATCGGCGCGTTCGAGATCCACATCTTCGACCCGGAGATTCGGTAGCCGCCGTCGATCTTCTCGGCGCGGGTCTTCATGCCGCCGGGATCGGAGCCTGCATCGGGCTCCGTCAGGCCGAAGCAGCCGATCCATTCGCCGGACGCGAGCCTCGGCAGATACTTCATCCGCTGCTCTTCGGAGCCGTAGGCGTAGATCGGGTGCATGACGAGCGAGGACTGCACGCTCATCATCGAGCGATAGCCGGAATCGACCCGCTCCACCTCGCGCGCGACGAGACCGTAGGAGACGTAGTTGGCGCCAGCGCAGCCGTATTTCTCGGGGATCGTCACGCCGAGCAGGCCGAGGCGGCCCATCTCGCGGAAAATCTCCGGGTCGGTTTTCTCCTCGAGATAGGACTGGATCACACGCGGCGCGAGGTTCTCCTGGGCATAGTCACGGGCCGTGTCGCGGATGGCGCGCTCGTCCTCGGAAAGCTGGTCGTCGAGGAGGAACGGGTCCTCCCACTGGAACGCCACCTTGTCGCCCTTCGCCGGTGCCTTGTCCTGCATGTCTCGCGCCCTGATGTCCGTTGACCCGGGCCCTCGCCCGGCAGCTGCCATGTCCTGCAGCGTGCATGACATTCCAGGCGCCCGGCCGCTAGACTGCCCGCAATGACGATACCCCCGCCGACAGTATGCCGGCAGGGGTTGCAGCAGATCGGCGACGTCGGGTGCAG
>JBFWQN010000303.1:0-6645 GCA_050249405.1 Hyphomicrobiaceae bacterium
GACCAGCTGCATGAAGGCGCGATCGAGGAGGAACAGGATCACCTCCTCGCGCAACAGTGGCATTCCGGCGCCTCCGGCGAAGGCCCCGGCGGCCCGTGCCCGGCCGACGATGTCGCGGGCGATGCGACGCGCCACGGGCTCGCTGGCCTGGGTTGCCGACTTGTTGCTCCGGGCGGCCGCCGCCACTTCCGCGAGAAGGGCGGCGGATGGGCGCAATTCCCCGAGGATGGCCGCTGCACCGCGAATGTGCTGCTCGAGATCGCGCTGAGCGAGACCTCTCGTCTCAGCGCCGGTCCAGATCTCGCGGCCGATGGCTTCCACCATTCCCCGGAGATCGCGCATCTCCTCCCGCTTGGCGATCCAGGTGACGAAACCGGCGCGATCGCCGACCGCGGCTTCCGAAAGGGCGAGATCGCATGCGGGCGCCGACGTGCGAGCAGCGCCAGCCACGAGCTCACCGAGCGCCCCGCAGAGCGACCTAGCATTCCCCACCGCATCGTACGGCGGGAATTGCTACCCGCTACCAAGTCCATGTGACCGACATAAATGATTCGCGGCCGAAGGAAGTGGATCTTGGCTGACATGGGCAGCAGCTGAAGCGCCTTCCCACTACAAAATGTGAGTTGCAGCGCCTCTTGGGGCGAACTGCGACCTGTAGTGGTGAAAACGATTAAAGCAACTATTCGTGTTTCACGCCTTGGGACCTAGCCGGCCCGAGCCGAGGCGCGGCTGTGCCTCCGCATCGAGCGGCCAGCGGGCTCGGGCTGGCGTATCGAGGCGATCGGAGCCGCCTCGCGCGTGCCGCTCGGCCCCGGCCCAGGCCACCATCGCCGCATTGTCTGTGCACAGCGCGATCGGCGGCAGGGCCAGTCGCCAGCCCCGATCGTGCACGAGTGTCTGCAGCGCTCCGCGGAGCCGCCGGTTGGCCGCGACCCCACCGGCCACGACGAGGACGTGGCCGTGCATCGGTGGCGGGCGCCGACCCTCGACGAGCGCCAGCGCACGCCCGACTCGGTCGACTACGGTCGCCGCGGCCGTGGCCTCGAACGCAGCGGCAAGGTCCGCGACGTCGTGCGCCTCGAGCGGTGCGACCGCCTGCGCCGCATGCAGCACAGCCGTTTTCAATCCGGCGAACGAGAAGCTCGGCTCTGGCCGCCCTGCCATCGGCCGCGGCAGCGTGAATCGGCGGGCATCACCCCCTTGCGCCGCGGCTTCCACCGCCGGTCCCCCCGGAAAGCCGAGGCCCAGGAGCTTTGCCGTCTTGTCGAACGCCTCGCCCAAGGCATCGTCGATGGTCGTGCCCATCCTGCGGTAGCTGCCCACGTCGAGCACGTCGACGAGCTGCGTGTGTCCACCTGAGACGAGCAGCAGCAGGTACGGCGGCCTGAGCCCTTCCGTGAGTCCGACCGTCAGCGCATGCGCCTCGAGATGATTGACGGCGACGAGCGGCAGGCCGTGCACCAGCGCGATCGCCTTGGCCGTCGTGAGGCCGACGATGAGCCCGCCGACGAGACCGGGACCGGCGGTCGCCGCCACGGCGGACAGCGCCCCCCATCCGACGCCCGCCTCGGACATGGCGGTGCGCACGATCTCGTCGAGGCATTCCACGTGGGCCCGCGCTGCGATCTCGGGCACGACCCCGCCATAGGCACGATGCGCGTCCCACTGCGAGCGGACCACATTGGAAAGGATGCGCCCGCTGCCGTCGTCGCGCCGCGCCACCACGGCGGCCGCGGTCTCGTCGCAGCTCGTCTCGATGCCGAGCACGAGCTGCTCCTCGCCGGCCTTTCGCCTTTCGCAGCCCGCCGTGGGCACCAAGCCTTCCGCCACCTCGAGCCTTTCCCAGTTGCGCAGTCGCGCAGCGCCGCACAAATGCTGTATTGGGAGTTGCCGCGACGGCGCCAGCCGGACCGGTGAGGGCCTACACCCGAGGAGAGCAAGCTTGCAAGCAACGACGGTCCGCATCGGCACCCGCGGCTCGCCGCTTGCGCTGGCCCAGGCGCACGAGGTCCGCGATCGGCTCGCGGCGGCTCATGCGCTCGACCCGGCCTCGATCGGGATCGTCGTCATCCGCACCACCGGTGATCGCATCCAGGACCGGCCGCTGGCGGAGGCCGGCGGTAAGGGGCTGTTCACCAAGGAGATCGAGGAGGCGCTCCTCGCGGGCACGATCGATCTTGCCGTTCACTCGATGAAGGACATGCCGACGTTGCTGCCCTCGGGGCTGGCTATGGCCGCCATCCTCGAGCGGGAGGATGTCCGCGATGCTTTCATCTCGGTGGCCTTTCCGTCGCTCGCCGCCATGCCGTCCGGCGCGCGCGTCGGCACCTCCTCGCTGCGGCGGTCGGCACAGCTCCGCCGCCTTCGTCCCGATTTGCAGGTGGTGGCCTTCCGCGGCAACGTCGAGACGCGCTTGACCAAGCTCGCCCAGGGTGTGGCGGAGGCGACGTTTCTTGCTTGCGCCGGGCTGCGTCGCCTAGGCCAGGCCGACAGGATCACGGTGCCGATCGAGCCATCCGAGATGCTTCCCGCGGTCGCGCAGGGGGCCATCGGTGTCGAGGTGCGGGCGGGCGACGGGCGGATCGCCGACCTCGTCGCCGCACTGGATCACGCGCCGAGCAGCACGGTGGTGTCGGCCGAGCGGGCCTTCCTCGAGCGCCTGGAAGGCTCGTGCCGGACCCCGATCGCGGCCCTCGCCACGCTCGACCGCGGCCTCGTCGCCATCGAGGGCGAGATCCTTTCGCCGGACGGTCGTGTTCGGCACAGGGGACGCAGGTCCGGGCCGTCGGTCGACCGCATCGCCCTCGCCATCGATCTCGCCGACGAGCTGAAGACGCTCGGCGGGCCGGCTTTCTTTCAATCCTGACCTTCGGTGGCGCGATGCATGTTCTCGTCACCCGGCCGGAGCCCGACAGCCTGAAGCTGGTAGGGCTGCTGGAGCAGCGCGGGCACGAGGCGATCGCGGCGCCCCTCGTCTCGTTCGTGCCGCTGGGTCTCGATGCGGAGGCGCTCGAGGGAGTGACCGGCCTCATCGCGACCAGTCGCAATGCCTTGCGGGCGCTCGTCGGCGCCGAGGCGCTCGAGCAGGCGCGGGCATTGACCGTCTATGCGGTTGGTGCCGCGACGGCCGAGGAGGCCCGGCGCATGGGCTTTTCCCGCATCATCCGGGGGCCGGGAACCGCGGCCGGGCTTGCGCCGCTGATCGCCTCCATGATCGACCCGGCCGAGGAGGTGCTCCTGCATCTCGCGGGCGAGCGCCTCGCCTTCGACTTGGCACGCGAGCTCGGCATGACCGGTATCCGCGTCACACCCGCCACCGTCTACAGGATGGAGGCGGCCGCCTCGCTGCCGCCTGAGGTCGTGGCGGCCATTGCGGGCGCGGACCTCGATGCGGTGCTGCTGATGTCGCCCGACACGGCTGCCGTTTGGGTGCGTCTCGTGGCCCGGCACGGGCTTGGCGAGAGGGCACGAGAGCTTGCGCATCTCTGCCTGTCTCCAGCCGTCGCGACGCGGCTGGCCAGGCTTTCGCCGGCCACGATCGAGGTCGCGGCGCGGCCGACGCTGGAAGAAATGCTTGCCCTTGTCGATCTCGCTGCTGCACAATCGGGGCAATAGCAGTTTACCCTTGGAAACTGCTCGGCTTTCCCGGACGGCACAATTGCCGCATGCCTGCCCGGCAAGACGGGAGCCGCTATCCGAGCAAGGGCAGAGGGATCGAGCCTCGATGACCGACAAGAAGGACGGCCAGGGCCCGAAGGACGGCCCCGGCAAGGCCGCCGAACGTGGCGGATCCGATGTGGGCGGCAAGCGCCCGTTCGCGACCATCGACCTGAAAGCCGTCGAGGTGCCCGCCGCCGAGACCGCGAGGTCTGGCCCGACGGCACCGAAGGCTGCCCAGCCGCAGCCGAAAGCCCCTCCGGCAGCCACGCCACGAAGCGAGGCAGACGCGGCTCGTAAGGTCGCGGCCGCAGCGGCTGCGATCAAGGCCGGGAGCGGACCGGGTGCCGGCGCGGCTTCGGGTGCCGGCCCGGGCAAGCCGGCGACTGCCTCTGCGGCGACTGGCGCAACAGGCTCCGTGCCACCGGCAGGAGGCGCCACGGCCGCCGCATCCTCGGTGAGGCCGACATCCGCTACCTCCGCTCCAGGGGCGGTGCCGCAGCCCCCGCCCCCGCCGCGCCGCAGCGGCGGCGGTTCGCACCTCCTCGCCGGGCTTGCCGGCGGTGCTCTCGCGTTGCTTGCCTCGCCGTTCGTGACGCCGGTGATCGGGCCCATGCTCGACGACCTCGGCATTCATCCGCCGTCACCGCAGCCGTCCGCCGAGGTCGCGCAACGCCTGCTGAGCCTTGAGCGAAAGGTCGCGACGCCGCAGGCGCCCGATCCGGCCCGCGATCCCGCGCGCGCCATCGCCGAGACCGAGGCCAACCGCCAGCGCATCGAGGAGCTGGCGCGCACGCTGGCGGCGCTGAACGAGGCGCACGCCCGCACCATGCGGATGGCTGCCCAGAACGATGCGCGCCTCGCCAAGGAGCCGCCGATCGCCGATGTCGGCGAGCGCATCGTTAAGCTCGAGCAGCAGCTCGGCCAGATCGCCGCCGCCGCGCAGTCCGAGCCCGATCGTGCCGGCCGTATTCCGCAGCTCGCACAGCTCACTGGCCGCTTGACCGATATCGAGGGCTCGCTCGCTACCCGTATCGACGAGGCGCGCAAGGACTTGGCACGCGAGGTCGATGCCAAGATTGCCCCGGCCGCGGAGGCGAGCGAGACCGCCCGAGCGACGGCGCAGCGCCTCGACCGCGAGATCGGTAGCCTGCGGGGCGAGACGAATCGCCTGGCCACCGGCCTGGATCAGGTCAAAACCAGCACGGAGCGTCTGCAGCTCGCCCTGAAGAGCGCCCAGGACCAGACCGCCGAGGTTGCGAGTGCACTCGACGCCGCCCGGCGCGAGCTTGATACGCGCATCAAGGCCACGGCCAGGCCCGCCGACGTGTCGGCGGCAGTCGCTCCGATCGCCAATCAGCTCAATGCGCTCGAGCGGGGTCTCACCACCGTCGTCAAGAGCGAGACCGAGCGTAATGCAACGGCCGAGCGCATCGTGCTTTCGCTCGAGCTGGGCAATCTGAAGCGTGCGATGGAGCGCGGCGCACCCTATGGGCGCGAGCTCGAGGCCGTCCGCAAGCTCGCAGGTCCGCGCGTCGATGTCGCGGCGCTGGAGCGCTGGCGCGAGGAAGGTGTGCCGACCGTCTCCGAGCTGTCGCGCGCATTTCGTCCGGTCGCCAACGCCATGCTCGACGCCGACGCGGAGAGGACCGACGGCACGGTCGTGGATCGTCTCCTTTCGGGCGCCCGGACGTTCGTGCGCGTCCGCAAGACCACGCACGCACCCGGCGACAAGAGCCCCGAGGCCGTCGTCGCTCGCATCGAGGATGCCCTCAAGGCCGGACGCCTCGGCGACGTCATTGCCGAGGCCAACGCTCTCGAGCGCAAGCCGGCCGTGGCCAAGGACTGGATCGCCAAGGTCGAGGCCCGCCAGTCCGTCGACAATGCGATCCGGGCCCTGGACGAGGCACTGAAGGCGTCGCTCGGCGCCAGTCCTGCTGCGCCGGCTCCCGCCGCTCCGGCTCCGGCCGCTCCCGCCCAGAAGAAGGGCCAGCCATGATCCGCCTCGTTCTGTATCTCGTCGCCGTCGCGGCCCTCGCCACCGGCATGTCGTGGTTGGCCGACCGGCCCGGCATGATGGTGATCAACTGGGAAGGCTACGAGGTCGAGACCAGCGTCTTCAAGGCCGTCGTGGTGCTGGCGCTGCTGATGGCGACGGTGCTTTTTCTCTGGTCGCTGCTGAGGCAGCTCTGGTCGAGCCCGGCCACTCTCGGCCGCTACTTCGTCCGTCGCCGCCACGAGAAAGGGCTCGACGCTCTGTCGAGCGGCATGATCGCCATCGGCGCCGGCGATCGTCAGACCGCGATGCGCTACGCCATGCAGGCTCGTAAGGCACTGCCGAACGAGCCGCTGACGCATCTGCTTCGCGCCCAGGCCGCCCAGCTTGCCGGCGACCGCACCACCTCTCGGCGTATTTTCGAGGCCATGCTGGCTCAGCCCGACACCGAGCAGCTCGGCTTGCGCGGCCTGTTCCTCGAGGCCGAGCGCGAGGGCGAGGTCGAGGCCGCGCGTCAGTTCGCCGAGCGGGCGCTTCGCATCAATCCCAAGCTTGGCTGGCCGGTGGAGGCGCTGTTCGACTTGCAATGCCGCGAGGGGCTCTGGGAGGGCGCGCTGGAGACGCTGGCCGCTGCCCGCAAGAACGGACACTTCGACAAGGCAGCCGCGGACCGGCGCAGGGGCGTGCTGCTGACCGCCATTGCTCAGGATCTCGAGGAGACCAACGGCAACAAGGCGCTCGAGCTCGCGTCGGAAGCGCATGCGCTCGCCCCCGATCTCGTTCCGGCGGCAGCTATCGCCGGCCGTCAGCTCGCCTCGCGTGGCGGCACCGCCAAGGCCGCCAAGATCATCGAGCGGACCTGGAAGGCAGCCCCACACCCCGATCTGGCACTCGTCTACGCCTACGCCCGTCCCGGCGACAGCCCACGGGATCGTCTGGAGCGGGTCCGCCGGCTCGCGCGCATGGCATCGGACTCCGCCGAGGGGCCGATC
>JBFWQN010000304.1:0-6638 GCA_050249405.1 Hyphomicrobiaceae bacterium
ATGGGGCGAGGGCACGGCACCTTCGGCGGACATCGGTCTTCTCCCGGGATGTTGATGCGCGAAGGGTTACATGCCCCGCACCCGACTGCCAACCGTTGCCCGGCTCCGTGCCCTAATGCTCCGCTGTCCGCCAAAACATCGCTTCATCGGCCGGCAATGGTTGCGTGCGGCGCCCCACTTAGCGATGCTGCAGGCTCAGCTTCTCGGAGGCACCATGCTTCGGCTCGGATGTGGCGCAGGCTTCTCGTCGGACAGGCTCGGCCCCGCGATCGATCTCGCGGAGAAGGGGCGGCTCGACTATCTCGTGTTCGAGACGTGCGCCGAGCGTACCCTCGCCTTTGCTCAGCGGGACAAGAAGCTCGATCCCAGGCGCGGCTACAATCCGCAGCTTCGCGCCCGCATGCGCGGCGTCCTCGCCGCCTGCAAGGCCAATGGAACGCGCATCGTCACCAACATGGGCGTCGCCAACGTTCCCGAGGCGGCGAACGTCGTCGTCGAGGTGGCCCGCGAGCTGGGGCTGAAGGGCTTGAAGGTCGCTGCTGTCACCGGCGACGACGTGACCGGGCTGCTTGGTCCCGACACGCGCCTCTTCGACAATCAGAACAGGCGCATCGACGAGGTGGACCTGCCCTACACCAGCGCCAACGCCTACCTCGGCACCGATGCCATCCGCCCCGCGCTCGAGTCGGGCGCCGACGTGGTCATCACCGGCCGCGTTGCCGATCCGTCGCTGTTCCTGGCACCGATCGCGCACACCTACGGCTGGGCGGGCGACGACTGGGAGGCCCTCGGCAGAGGCACGCTCGTCGGCCACCTGATGGAATGCGGCATGCAGATCACCGGCGGCTACTACGCCGATCCCGGCCGGAAGGACGTCCCGCGCCTTTCCGACTGCGGCTACCCGATCGCCGAGGTGACCGCCGACGGCGCATGCGTCATCACCAAGCTCGCCGATGCTGGTGGCATGGTGACGGCCCGCACGGTGAAGGAGCAGCTGCTCTACGAGGTGCACGACCCGAGCCGCTATCTGACGCCGGACGTGACCGCCGATTTCTCGGCCGTCGAGCTCGCCGAGGAAGGCCGCGACCGGGTCCGGGTGGGTAAAGCCGGCGGCACGCGGCGGCCCGAGACGCTGAAGGTGACGGTCGGCTTCGATGGTGGCTATTTCGCCGAGGCAGGCGTCAGCTACGCGGGTCCCAACGCCACAGCCCGTGCGGAGCTGGCCGCGGCCATCCTCCGCGAGCGCTTGACCCGTGAGCCCCATATCGGTGGCGCCGGCATCCCCCTCCGCATCGACCTGATCGGCCTCAACGCGCTCCACGGCACGGCTCACGGCCCACGCCAGCAATCCGAGGATGTCCGGGTCCGTGCCGCCATGAGGACGGCCGACCGGTCGGCATGCGAGACCATGCTTTGGGAGGTCGAATCGCTCCTGTGCTGCGGCCCCGCGGGCGGTGGCGGCTATCGCGGCCAGATCACCCCTTCCGTGGTCACCCACTCGGCGCTGATCGAGCGCAATCAGGTGCACCCGAAGGTCGAGGTGCTCGTCGCATGAGCGGAAGACAGATGCGCAAGGTCAAGCTGCACGATATCGCCCACGCCCGGGCCGGCGACAAGGGCAACACGTCCAACGTCTCCGTCTGGGTCTACGACCCCGGCGACTATCCCCTGGTCAAGGCCCAGCTCACGGCCGAGCGGGTGAAATCGGCTTATCCTCGCCTCATCCAGGGCCCGGTCCGCCGCTACGAGGTCGATCAGCTGCACGGCCTCAACTTCGTCATGGAGGAGGCCCTGGAGGGCGGCGTGAACACCTCGCTCGGTCTCGATTCGCACGGCAAGTCGTGGAGCTTCCTGATCCTCGAGCTCGAGGTGGAGATGCCCGAGAACCGAGGTCCCGCTGCCTCCGCTTGATCCGGAAGGCATTGTCGCCATATTTGGGAGCGAGACTGGCGAGCCGTGAACAGCGGCGGTAGAACGAGTGCGGCATCAGGGCACGGCATGAAGCTCCGAGGAACGACATGGCCGGCGCTGCTCGGTGCGGCGGTGCTTTCGGCTGTGCTTGCCGCCCCGGTCCGCGCACAGGTGGCCACTGACTGCTTCAGCGAGGACAACGAGCGTCGCTTCGCCGGCTGCACGCTGATCA
The DNA here is from genome assembly GCA_050249405.1 of Hyphomicrobiaceae bacterium. Taxonomy (GTDB): domain Bacteria; phylum Pseudomonadota; class Alphaproteobacteria; order Rhizobiales; family Hyphomicrobiaceae. The sequence goes on from JBFWQN010000304.1 coordinate 2,144, forward strand.
TCGAGGACCCTTCGGTGAGCGAGGCCGACCGGGCCAATGCCTACTCGTTGCGAGCTTTGTCTTTATCGCTCAAGCAGCAGTACGAGCAGTCGATCAAGGATTACGATGCTGCGATCGCCATCAATCCGAATTTCGCTGTAGCTCTGAACAACCGCGCCTGGGCCTACCATAAATGGGGCCGCGGGCCCGAGGGCCTGGACGACGTGGAGCGGTCGCTGCGCTTGAATCCCATGAGCGAGCACACCTGGGATACGCGCGCGCACATTCGCCAGGCGATGGGCAACCACTCCGGAGCGCTGACCGACTACCAGCAGGCCATGCTGATCGGTGGCTCGCGCATGGTGAAGCTCTATCAGTGCGGCCTGTCGGCATCCGGCCTGTATCGCGGCCGGCTCGACGGCATCTATAACGACGAGCTCGGCGACGCCCTGAAGACGTGCGCGAGCTCTCGGACATGCGACCCCCTGCCCGCCGACGAGGAGTGTCGCGACCCGCTGTCGTGATGACGCATTCCTGCCGCGGCAGATCGAGCCTGCTCAGCCGACGATCTCGTACGTGGCGGCGAACGTGTCCCGGTGGTTGCCGTAAACCTCGCTGCCATTGAGCAGCAGCCAGCCATCGACTGCGCGTTGTTTCTCTCCCCAGGGCGCCTCGATGTCGAAGCCGCCCTGCACGCGGAGCGCCAGCACCTCGCCTTTCGGCCGATAGACGGCATCGCTCGCCGCATAGCCCTCGTCCGGCACATAGAGCTCGGCAAAACGACCTGCCTCGATGACATACGTGTTGAGGGACCCCTCCTGATCCCGCAGCGGCTGGCCGTCGGCTGCGAGCGAGGTCACGATCCAGTCGCCGGGCTGGGCCACCGCCTCGCTCTCCTTGCCGTTCCAGCGGGTCTCGATGCGCTGGCGCATAGTCGCGCGCTCCGCCGAGACCCGACCGGTCTTGCGCGCCTTCAGGGGAGCGAAGCCGAGTGCCCCCGCGAGCCGGTAAAACTCCTCCGACGTCAGTGGCGCGTCGGAGGTGACGTGCGGGTGGGTGCCGGCGGCTTCGATGCGGTACATTCCGTGTCCTTCACGCGCTTGCCCCGCCGCGCCGGCCACGTCAGCCCGTCAGTTTTGTCATGCCGCGCCGGATGACCGGAATGTAGCGGTCTCCGTCGCCGCGCGCGACCGCATCCTCGAACACCTGGTGCATGAGCTCGGCAGCGCGTGCGTCGACGCCGGTCTCCCGCGCCAGCTCGCGCGCATACGAGAGATCCTTGACCGCATACCTCACCGAGAACGCCTGCTCGGGATAATCCTGCGGCAGCAGGTGCTTCATGCCGTGATTGCGAAGCACGAAGCTGTCGGCGGAGCTTCGCGACAGCGTATCGTAGAGCACCTTGCCATCGACGCCGGCGGCCTCGGCGATGCTGATCGCCTCTGCAATGGCCATCGTTGTTTCGAACACGACCATGTTGTTCATGATCTTGACGACCTGCCCGGCACCCACATCGCCGCAGTGTGTGATCTCTGTTCCCATCGTCCCGAGCACGGGCTTCAAAGTCTCGAATAGCTCCGGCGTGCTCCCGACCATGATCGACAGCGTGCCGTCGACCGCAGCCCGGCGCGTCCGTGCCACCGGCGCATCGGCGAACGCCACGCCTTTCTTGGCGAGCTCGGCAGCAAGCTCGCGCATCAGTCTCGGCGGCGCTGTGGACATGTCGACGATCGTCTGCCCCGGGCGGACGTGCGACAGCAGGCCACCTGCGCCACGCATCACCGTCTCGACCTCTGCCCCGCCGGGCAGGCACAGAATGATCGCATCGGCTTTCGCGGCAGCCTCGCCGAGCGAGCCGGCCGCGGCAACGCCATCCGCAGACAGCCTTGCGAGCGGCTCGGCTCGCTTGTCGACGCCGATGACGGCCCAGGAGCCTTTTCGCGCGAGGTTCCGGCACATGGCCTCGCCCATGACGCCCAGGCCGACGAAAGCGATGGTCTTGATCTCCACGGGACTCCCCTTGCATTGGCGGTCGATGCAGCGATCAAACTGCCCGCGGAGGTCTTGCGCAAGAAGACCGTGCGAGCGGCTCCTGAAAACACGAGCGGCGGCTCGACCTTGTCGAGCCGCCGGCGGTCATCGATGCGGCTTCAGGCGCAGTGCGTCATCTGGCCGTCTCGTCGACCTTCTGCACGTCGGCGAGCGGGTTCTCCTTGAAGTGCAGTGCACCCTTGATCCGCGCGCCTTCCTCTGCGGAGAAGACGTTGTGGCAAATTTCGCTGTCCACGTGGGCCGTCTTTTCGAGCCTCACCTTGGTCGCGTTGATTATGCCCTTCGTCTTGCCGCGGATGACCACCTCGTCGGCCGTAATGCCGCCCTCGACCAGCGCATCGACGTCGATGATCAGCAGGTTGCACTTGATATTGCCGAGCACCTTGCCCTTGACCAGGATGTCGCCCTCGCTCTCGAGGTCGCCCTTCATCTTCAGCCACTCGTTGATGATCGAGTAGTTGGCCTCGCGCGAGCGGGTGGAAACCGAGATCGACTGGTTGGCCGGCGTGTAGGCAGGAGCCGGAAACGCCCGGTCCGGCTCCATCGTTGTCGCGCCGTTCGTGTGGGACTCGACCTTCCGGGGAGAAAACATGCCAATCTCCTGAATTGATGTATCGGCAGCCGCCGCTTTGATTGTGATTCGATTGTATCGCGATTTTTCCAATTGCCAGAGTGCCTTGAAAAATATCCACGCTTATTGAAGGTCCCACTGTCACAAAGATGGCACGCTTAGCCTGAATTTCGCGGTATGAAATGCAGGTTTCTATCCAGGGTAGAGTGGCTGCGCGCGTGCGAAGGTTGATTCGCGAGCTCACGCGCCTCCACCCGGGGTCGCGTGAGCGACCCAGCATTGCGCATTGCGTCCCGGCACGACCGACGAAAGCGGCCTACCTTTTCCCGTCCTGCGCCCGCTTGAAGGCAGCTGCCAAAGCGTTGTCGCTTGGTCCGGGCATGCCTCTGCCTGCCTGCGGTGCTTTCGGCGGCCGGGCCTCGAAACGTGCGCCGGCACCGCCGACAGGCCGATCCTTGCCCTCGGGCGCGCTGGCGGCATTTCGATCGATCGAACCCGAGCGCATCGTCAATGCAATCCGCTTGCGCGGCGCATCGACATCTTTCACCCGCACCTCGACGATGTCGCCCGCTTTCACCACCTCGTGTGGATCGCGCACGAAACGATCCGCCATCTCCGAGACATGCACCAGGCCATCCTGGTGCACACCGACGTCGACAAAGGCGCCGAAATTGGTGACGTTCGTCACCACACCCTCGAGCTTCATTCCCGGTTTCAAATCGCTGATCTTTTCGATCCCTTCCTGGAACGTCGCCGTCTTGAGCTCGGGGCGAGGATCGCGGCCGGGTTTTTCGAGCTCCGCCAGAATATCTGTGACGGTCGGAATGCCGAACCGCTCATCGGCGAATTCCGAAGGCTTCACGGACTTGAGAAACGACCGGTCGCCGATCATCGCCTTGATGGGCCGCTTCGTGCGCTCGGCGATTTTCTCGACGAGATCGTACGCCTCGGGATGCACGGCCGAGGCATCGAGTGGATTCCTGCCGTTCATGATGCGCAGGAAGCCTGCAGCCTGCTCGAATGCCTTCGGTCCGAGCCGCGGCACCTTTTTCAGTGCCGTACGCGAGACGAATGCGCCGTTCTCGTTGCGGAAGGCCACGATATTGTCCGCGAGCGTGCGATTGAGCCCGGAAACCCGGGTCAGCAGGGGTGCCGATGCCATGTTCACGTCGACCCCGACCGAGTTGACGCAATCCTCGACCACGGCATCGAGCGTTCGCGCGAGGCTGGTTTGGTCGACGTCATGCTGGTACTGGCCGACCCCGATCGACTTCGGATCGATCTTGACGAGCTCCGCCAGGGGGTCCTGCAGGCGTCGCGCGATCGACACCGCGCCGCGCAATGAAACATCGAGCTCCGGAAACTCCAGAGCCGCGAGCTCGGAGGCCGAATAGACCGATGCTCCCGCCTCCGACACCATGATCTTGGTGATTCGCTGATCCGGCAGTCGCTTGACCAGCTCGGCCACCAGCTTGTCGGTCTCGCGCCCGGCCGTACCGTTGCCGATGGCGATGATCTCCACCTTGTGCCGGATCGCCAGCGCCCCGAGCGAGGCAAGCGCCCCCTGCCAGTCGTTGCGCGGCTCGTGCGGGTAGATCGTCGTCGTCTCCAGCAGCTTCCCCGTCGCATCGACCACGGCGACCTTGCAGCCCGTCCGCACGCCCGGATCGACACCCATCGTTACGCGTGGACCGGCCGGCGCTGCCAGAAGCAGATCTTTGAGGTTGCGCGAGAAGACCTTGATGGCCTCGCTATCCGAGTTGTCTTTGACCCGCGTCAGCAGATCGACGGCGAGCGACACGTGGAGCCGCGCCTTCCAGGCGAGCCGCACGCCCTCGCCGAGCCACTTGTCCGCCGGCCGCCCTCGGTAGGCGAGCCCCATCGCCACGCGGA
>JBFWQN010000305.1:0-6630 GCA_050249405.1 Hyphomicrobiaceae bacterium
GTGGTCGCGGAACGTGTTTTGCGTCACCTCGGAGACCACACGGTGGTCCTGGTGGGCATCGTCCCGGTGATGCGTCAGGATCACGTCCGGTCTGACGCGGCTCCGGATGTCCTCCAGCCACTCCGTGATGGCAGTCGTCTGGCTTGGAAAATGACCATCGCGGAAAGCACCGAGCTCGATTTTCGACCGAGCCGCACCTGCGAGAAAAGCCTCGGCGGACTGCCGCGCTTCTGTCGCCCTGACACCCACCGCACTGAGCACCACCCAGGTCACGGAAAGGAGCTGACCCTCGTCGATCCAGCCGAGCAGGGTCGCCCCCGCACCGATCTCGATGTCGTCGGAATGCGCGCCGAGGCACAGCACCTCGATCGGGCCGGGTTTGTCGGCGAGCCGCAAGGCTTTCATGGCGCACGTCGCTCGGTTCGGGGCATGCTGACGTCGGGCTCTACTCGGCGGCCATCGCCCCTTCGGCCATGCGCCTCGGCGCCTCCAGCCACGGCATCTCCCCCCGGTCGACCAGCTCCTCGAGGAACTGCCGGTCCTTAAGCGTGTCCATCGGGCACCAGAAGCCCTCGTGCCGGTAGGCGAGCAGCTTGTCCTCGGCGATGAGGCGGGCGAACGGCTGCTCGACCAGCTCCTCGCCCTCTTTCATGTAATCGAAGATTTCCGGCCGCATCAAAAAGAAGCCTCCGTTGATCCAGAGGTTCGCCTCCTTCGCATTGCGGAAGCTGGTCGGCCGACCGTCATCCGCGATGCTGATGAGATGCATGCTCGTCGTCGGCCGGACGGCCAGGAAGCAGGCCACCTTGTTGGACCGACGGAAGGTCTCGACCATCTGGTCAAGGTTCACGTCGCACAGCCCGTCCGAGTAGTTGGCGAGGAAAATCTCCTCGTTCTCTACGAAGCGGCGCACCGCGCGCAGCCGTCCGCCGACGTTGCGCGAGATGCCGGTATCGATCAGCGCCACCTGCCAATCCTGCCGTGAATCGCCGATGATCTCGATATTGCGGCCGAAGCCCGACACGACGCAGTCGGAGAACGTCTGCGGCCGCCCCGACAGGAAGAAGTCCTTGATCACCGACGCCTTGTGCCCGAGGCAGAGCACGAAATCCTTGTGGCCGTAATTGGCGTAGTAGCTCATCAGGTGCCACAGGATCGGCTGGTGGCCGATCGGGATCATCGGTTTCGGCACCGCCTCCGAGTACTCCCGGATTCGCATGCCTTGGCCGCCGCAGAACAGCACGGTTTTCATGGGCGATCCTCGCTCTCGGGCTCGACGATGACCGGGTCGGGAATAGGCACGATGAACTTGCCGCCCCAGCTCCCGATATGGCGAAGCTGTCGGCTGATCTCGGTCTTGAGGTTCCACGGCAGGATGACGACGTAGTCGGGCTTGGCCGCGTCGATCGCCTCCGGTGCATGGATCGGAATGTGCATGCCGGGCGTGAAGCGGCCATGCTTGTATGGATTGCGATCCACCGTGAACTCGATGAGGTCCGGCCCGATGCCGCAGTAGTTGAGCAGCGTCGCGCTCTTGCCCGGTGCACCATACCCGGCAATCGACTTGCCTTGCCGCTTCAGGTCGATGAGCAGCGCGAGCAGGTCGCGCTTGAGCGCCCGCACGCGCTCCTCGAAGCCGGTGTAGGTCTCGAGGGAATGAAGCCCGGCGGCGGCTTCGTCAGCGAGCACCCGGTCCACTTCGGCCGACCGCGCTCGCACGCTCCCCTCGAGGGCGAGATGCACGCGCAGCGATCCGCCGTGCGTCCAAAGCTCCTCGACGTCGATCACCTTGAGGCCGTTGCGGCGCGCCATGTGCTCCATCGAGTAGAGCGAGAAATACGAGAAGTGCTCGTGATAGATGGTATCGAACTGCCGCTCGGCGATCAGCTTCGCGATATGCGGCACCTCGATCGTCACGACGCCTTCCGGCTTGAGCGCGATCGCCATGCCGGCCACGAAATCGTTGAGGTCGGGCACCTGCGCCAGCACGTTGTTGGCCGCGATGAGATCGGCCTTGCGTCCCTCGGCCGCGAGCTGGCTCGCCAGCCTCACTCCGAAGAAGTCGACGAGCGTCTCGACGCCCTTGGCCCGCGCTGCCTCGGCCACGTTGGCTGCCGGCTCGATGCCGAGCACCGGGATGCCTTTCGGCAGGAAGTGTTGCAGCAGGTAGCCGTCGTTCGAGGCGAGCTCCATCACGAGGCTGTCACGGCCGAGACCGAGCCGCCGCTCGATGGAGTCGGCATAGTCCTTGGCGTGCGCCACCCAGCTCGTCGAGTAGGACGAGAAATAGGCGTACTCGGTGAAGATGTGCTCGGGCGCCACGTAGGCGTTGAGCTGGACCAGCAGGCAGCTGCCGCAGACCATCACCCGCAGGGGATAGAACGGCTCCATGCGATCGAGGTCGCCTGCCGCGAGATAGCTTTCGCAGAGGGGCGACATGCCGAGATCGACCAGCGTGTGGTGGAGCGGGCTGCCGCATAGGCGGCACGGCTGCTGGGTCGTAGCCGCGACGGGTTGCTTGGCGCTGATCTCGTTCATGTCCTCGAACTCGCTGTACCGAGCTTGTTGTTGTCGCGGTCGCGCTCGACCGGTGACAGGGGCCTGACGGCCTGGTGGCCTTTGCCGGCGAGCGCACGCAACGCCACCTGGGCGCTGTAGGCGAGCACGACGGCACGGCATGCCGTGCGCGTGCCCCACCCGACCGGCTTTCGGTCTGGCGTGCGCAAATAGACGCTCAATTGCCGTCCCCGGCGCGAGTAGCCGGCCTGATCGCCGCTGACGTAGGCGATCGTCTCGGCACTGGAGAGATTGAGGGACATTCTCGGATGCAGCCGCTTCAGAAACAGCGGCTCGGCCACCGTATGGAACCGGCCGAGGAGCGCCAGCTCGGCGAGCAGCGGCCTGTCCGAGTTCGGCACGTTCTGGATGAGACTGGTCCGCTCGAGCGCCCGCCGGGGAATGACGCCGAACATGTGCGTTCCCCACAGACTGCCGAACACCACGTGTGCGAACCGCGCGAGAGGTGTGCCCGACGCGGCGAGATCGGTGGGATCGGCGATGAACACGGCGTCGCCTCTGGGTCCGATCCATTCCCCAGGCCGGTTCGAGGCGCGATAGGGCGCGCCGCCCTCATCGATGAAGACGGTATCGGAATGAGCGAGCACCAGACCCGAATCGGCCTCGAGCACGCTCATGCACCGCTCGAGATAGGCCGGGGAGTACAAGTCGTCGTGCGCCGCCCACTTGAAGAACGGCGCCGACGCCAGCGTTGCCACCTTCAGGAAATTGGCGTTGGCGCCGACGTTGCGCTGGTTCTGCACGTAGCGGATGCGGGGATCGCGCGCTGCATAGGCCGCAAGAATCTGGGGCGTCGCATCCGTCGAGGCATTGTCTGCAATGATGATCTCGAAGTCGTCGAACGTCTGCGCGAGCAGAGAGTCGAGCGCCGCAGCCAGCATCGATTCCCCGTTGTAGACGGGGATTCCGATCGAGAGGCGGGGCATTGTCTTTCGTGACGTCATTGCGAGCGTGCTCACACTGGAGTTATCGGCCTCGAGCGCTTTTCACTGGGCGTTCATGCCGTCCCGATATTCCATTCTGACCACTTGATTCCTGCTACCATGCCAGCGGTCGCCTCGCACGGAAGAAGCCTCCGGTGGGCCCGTCGTCCGGCAGCGTGGCGAGCCAGATCGCAGTGTCCGCACCTTCGGCCGGGCTGAGTGGAGCGTTCTCCCCGCCCATCGCCGTCCGTAGCCAACCGGGGCACATGGCGTTGATCTTGATGTTCTCGTTGCGCATCTCGGCGGCTGCCACGCGAGTGAGCGAGTTGAGCGCCGTCTTGGATACGCGGTAGGAGGGCACCCCGGGCCTCAGCTCATCGAGCTGGCCGGCGCGAGACGAGATGTTGACGATTCTTCCGAAACGGCGGGCACGCATGCCCGGCAGCACGGCTTGCATGGTCAGGAGCGCTCCCATCGTGTTGGTTCGGAACGAGGCGAGCAGTCTCTCCGGGGGCAAGTCGAGGACGCTGGCGGATTGAGCGTCGGGTCCATCGAGTAGAACGCCGGCATTGTTGACGAGCACGTCGATCGAGCCGAGTCGGTGCGCGATCTCGCGAAAGCCCGCCGCGACCGACCCCGCATCGTCGACATCGACGGTCGCCAGCTCCACCTGAAGACCTTCCGCCGCGAGCTGGGCCGCGGCCTCCTGGCCCCTGGCAGGCTCGCGCGCCGTGATCACGACACGATGCCGAGCCATCGCCAGCTGGCGTGCGATCTCGAGCCCCAAGCCGCGGTTGGCGCCCGTCACCACCGCCACTTTCCCGATTTCGCCTGCGTTTCGAGTCATTCGCCTGAGCCAGTCTCGTTGCAAAGCCGTCGGCCGGATTCCGGCACACGAGTCTTCCGTACGCCCAGCGGTCTTGCACCGCCCGAGCCAGCCACTGCAAGTCGCGGACCACGTTATTGTTGTAGCCGCAGCTTGGAACGAGGTCTCGCTGCCGCCGACGACCTCGTTAATCCTTCGGCCCGTCCCGGCGTCACCCGAGGCGTTAGCTTGGCCGAGCGGCCCGACCACCGATCGAAGTTCCGCAAGCCCGGCGACCTTGGGGCCGCGCCCCGAGATTGCGGCGGCCCACGAGCCCGTTCACCCCGGCAGCAGCGTGGCCATCCCGTTGGCGTCACCGCGCAAACCGTTTACCGTCCGCGCATGACGACCGATCCGAAGTCGATGTGCGCCGCCGACACCGTCTGCGAGCCGTGGTTGCCGGTGGCCCTCGTGACCGGTGCCGCCTCCGGTATCGGCGCCGCCACCGTACGTGCCATTGCGAGCCGATGCCGCGGCATTGCGGTCCACGCCCGCGGGAGTCGTCCCGACAGCCGCGACGGGCTCGACCGTGTTGCGGCCGAGGCGCGGGAGGCCGGGGCCGACGTCCTCGTTCTGCACGGCGACCTCGCCGAGCCCGGCGCCGCGCGCCGGCTCGTGGAATCCACGATCGGACATTTCGGTGGCCTCGATCAGGTCGTCGCCAATGCCGGTTTTGCCGACAGGCGCGGCACGGCGGAGCTCACCCGCCTCGACCTCGACCGCTCGCTCGCAACGATGGCCGGCGCCTTCCTCGAGCTCGCGCAAGCTGCGACCCCCGCGCTCCGGGCATCCCCGCACGGGCGCGTGGTCTACCTGTCGTCGTTCGTCGCGCACCGCTTCGTGCCCGGCGGGCTATTCCCCGCTTCCGCCGCAGCCAAGGCCGCGGGCGAGGCGCTCATGCGAACGCTCGCCGCAGAGCTCGCGCCAGCAGGCGTCACGGTGAACGCGGTGGTTCCCGGCTATACGAGGAAGGATGGCGGTCACACGGCGCTGAACCCCGACGCCTGGAAAGCCGCTGCCGCCGCCACACCCCTCGGCCGCATCGCAGAGCCTGCCGACATCGCCGCGCTCGTCGCCTTCCTGCTCTCTCCGGCCGCACGCCACATCACCGGTCAGGCCATCGCCGTCGACGGCGGCTTGTCGCTCGGATGAGGCTCGTCCGACGTGGACTGCCGCTCGGCTGCGACCTGTGCTAGGCGTCGCACGGGCGACTGGGGTAGAGGGGCGCGTCGTGGAAGTCTGGACGAGGCTTTCGAGCAGCATCGTTGCGCGGCTCCTCGCGGCGGTGGTTTTGGGTGTCGTGCTGCTGCTGCCACACGCTCCTGCACTGGCGCAAGGCAAGCGCGTCGCGCTCGTCGTAGGCAACAGCGCCTATGCTCACGTCCCTCCGCTCGCCAATCCGGAGAACGACGCGGCCGATGTCGCATCGGCCCTGCAGGCGCTGAATTTCCAAGTGCTTGTCGGCCGCAATTTGTCGAAGCCCGCGTTCGAGCGCCTGCTTCGCGACTTCGGCGAGGCTGCGGCCGGCGCTGAAACGGCCTTCCTGTTCTACGCCGGACACGGGCTGCAGGCGAAAGGCGTCAATTACCTGATGCCCGTCGATGCCGACATCCGGGCCGAGCGCGACCTCGATTTCACGGCGATCTCCCTCGATCTCGCCCTGAAGCAGGTGCGCGAGGCGCAGACCAGGATCGTGATGCTCGACGCGTGCCGCAACAATCCGTTCGCCCGCAGCCTGTCGCGCAGCATGGGCACCCGCGCCGTCGACGAGAATCTCGGGCTCGCCGTCACCGTCGCATCCGACCTCGGCACGTTCATCGCCTACGCCACGCAGCCCGGCAACGTCGCGAGCGACGGCAAGGGCCGCAACTCGCCGTTCACCGAGAAGCTCAAGGCGCATCTCGCGACGCCCGGTCAATCGATCACAGATCTGATGATGGTCGTCCGCAACGAGGTGGCGATGGCGACCAATGGTGCCCAGATCCCGTGGGAGCATTCGGCACTGGCGCAAAAGTTCTACTTTCGGCCCGGCACGCCCAGCATGCCCGACGCGAGAAGCCAGAAGGAGAGCGAGGCGGCGGAGGCATGGGGTTGGATCTCCAGGTCGGCGAGCACCGCGTTGCTCGTGGAATTCATCCGCCGCTACGGCGACACGCCGTTCGCAGGGCAGGCCCGCAATGCCCTCGCCGCCCTCCAGGCCAAGCCCGCCGGCACGCCAAAGAACGCCGTCCCGAACATCGCCAGCATCTCGCTTCGCCCGGTGAA
>JBFWQN010000306.1:0-6587 GCA_050249405.1 Hyphomicrobiaceae bacterium
TCTCGACGAGACCGAGCGGTCGCGCCGGATCGAGCGCTTCTGGCGGCCCTACCCCGCGGCGATAACGGGTGTCATCGACGGCTGCCTCGCGGCGGGCGTGCCGCCGGCCATCCTCTCCATCCACAGCTTCACCGAAAGCTGGAAGGGCGTGCCCCGGCCCTGGCACGTCGGGGTGCTGTGGGAAGGCGATCCCCGCCTGGCGCTGCCGCTGCTTGCCGCGTTTCGCGCCGAGGGCGACCTCATCGTCGGCGAGAACGAGCCCTATCCCGGCAGCTACGAGGGCGATTGCTGCTGGCTGCACGGCGTGCAGCGGGGGCTGCCGTGGGCCATCATCGAGATCCGGCAGGATCTCATCCGCGACGCGGCCGGCCAGGAGCGCTGGGCCGACCGCATCGCCCGGATCGTTGAAAGGCTTGCCGGCCGTCCCGATCTTCATCTCGACGGAACCGATCCGAAGCCGCCAAGCCAAGCCGGAGACCGCGCCATGCCGCTGACCGACCGATTCGACGAGAAGACCGAGACCGAGCTCGAGGCCGCCGCCTTCCGCCGTCTCGTGGAGCATTTGCGCGGGCGTACGGACGTGCAGAACATCGACCTGATGAATCTCGCCGGCTTCTGCCGCAACTGCCTGTCGAACTGGTATCAGGAGGCGGCCCAGAAGCAGGGCCATGCCATAGGCAAGGACGAGGCGCGCGAGATCATCTACGGCATGCCCTACAAGGAGTGGCAGGCCAAGAACCAGACCGAGGCGAGCCCCGAGAAGAAGGCCGCTTTCGAGAGGAGCAGGCCGAAGGATCACTAGGTCGGCGCCCGCGAGGGCCGTCCATCCCGTCCCGAATCCAAGCCGCGCGCACTGGTGACGGCGTCACTTTGCCGCGGACGCGTTGTGAGCTATCGTGCGTCCCGTTCCCGCGTCCGCGGGTCAGAGGCGGAACGAGGCGCACCCCATGTCCATGTATCACAGCGGCAATCGTGAGTTGCAGGGCCGGTTCGGGTCGACCGCATTGGCGGACCGGCTCGTCGAGCGGCTATGGCGTGATCGCTTCAAGGACGAGGACAAATCGTTCATCGAGAGCGTCGGTTTCTTCTTCCTCGCGACGGCGGACGCGGAGGGGCACCCGGATTGCTCTTTCAAGGGCGGGCCGCAAGGTTTCGTGAGGGTGCTTGCACCCGATCTGCTCGCTTTTCCGGACTACGACGGCAACGGGATGTTCAAGAGCCTCGGCAACATCGCGGTGAACGCGAGCGTCGGCCTGTTGTTCATGACGATGGGCGACAAGCCGCGCCGCCTGCGCGTCAATGGGCGGGCCACGCTCCATCTCGACGATCCGATGCTGAGCGAGATGGCCGGCGCACAAGTCGTGGTCCGGGTCGTGCCGGAGCACATCTTCCCCAATTGCCCGCGCTATATCCCCGATTTGCAACGCGGCTCTCCATCGGAGTACCTCCCGGCCGAGGGCGCGCCGCCGAAGGAGCCGGGGTGGAAGTCGTTCGACGCGTTCGCCGACGTCGTGCCGCCTCGCCGGCGCTAGCGAGCCTGGCGGCCTGCACAACTCGTCGAGCGACGGGACCGGTGGCCACGCGCGTGCATGTGCGGGTCGTGCAGCTCTCCACGGCAGCCGACACCGGGCCCGATTTGTTCTTAATTTGTTCTTGATCTGGCGTGCGGCTGATGCAACGATGTGGTCGTGGATCGTTGCGTTGGAGGGAGCGATGGACGGGGAGCCGCTTGTTTGGGATCGCGTCGAGTGGCGGCAGGGCGACGGGCGCTATCGGTTCGAGGTGGCAAGGGGCGGCCTGCACGCCACGCTCACGACGCCCGCGGAGCACAGCATCACCATGCCGCTCGTCGCGTGGGATGCACTGCTCGATGCGCTGATGGGAGCGCGCAAGACCAAGGCGCGGAGCGAGCGGAGCTTGCCGGTTCGGGCAGGCAGCCGCTGGGAGGCGGCAGAGGTTGCCGAGCTCGAGGCAGCATTCCGGTCCGGAGCCTCCATCGGGAGGCTCGCACGATCACACAACCGCACGCAGGGTGCGATCGAGGCAAAGCTTGCCGAGGTCGGTCTTTGGGATCGCATGACGCAGTCCGCAACCGCGCGTGCGGTCGGTTCTCCGCCTGCGGCCCCTCGCGAGCCGCCGGTGGGGCCGCCGCCGGCCTATGATCCGCGCCGCGGCTGGCTGGCCGGCGAAGGCCAGCCGTCGGAGCCGAGCTAGGGCAAGGTGTCCTTCAGCCGCTCTCGCCCGCGAGGAATTGCGCGAGGCGGGCATTGGCCAGCTCCGGCACCTCGAAGTGAACGAAATGGCCGGCGTCCTCAGCGCGTTCCAAGGTAACGTGCTCGAAGTAGTCGTGGAGCGCATCCGCGAACTCGATGCGAAGAACAGGATCGTGCACCCCCCACAGCATGTGGGTCGGCGCCTTTATTCTCGGCACGGCGACCGCACCCTCCTGCATCATGCGGCGCCGAAAGCGCGATACGCCGATGTACCAGTCGAAACCGCCCTGCAAGTTGCCCGGCGCCATGAAATTGTCGACCCACTCCTCGAGATAGGGAGCGAATGCGTGCTTCTGGTGCGTCCAGTGCGTAAGGAAATGGCGGAAGTAGATGCGGCACGCCTCGCGCGAGGAGCCGACGAGCTCTGCGGCGAAATCCTTCTGATGGAATTGCTGGTACCAGGTCTCGGGGAAGTACCGCCAGTCGCCCCAGCGCTGGCCGATGCCGGGGTAGGCGCAATTGAAAAAGAACAGCCGCGAGACGCGCTCAGGCCAGGCGAGTGCAAACTGCTGGGCGACGAAGGAGCCGACGTCGTGACTGACGATGGCAACGCGCTGCAGTCCCAACGTGTCGACGAGGTCGCGAAGGTCCTTGGCGAGGAGCTGTGGCGGTGTGCCTTCCTCAGGGCGCGGCACCTTGCTGCGCGTGGCGCCGAATCCGCGAAGGTCGGGAGCGATGCAGTCGAAGCGACCAGCCAACACCGGCAGGTTGTGGAGCCACGACCTTTTCCATTCCGGCCAGCCGTGCAGGAAGACCACCGGCTCGCCCGAGCCGGCGCGCACGTAGCTGATGGAAAGCTCGGTGGTCTCGGCCGTTCTTCCGGTCCAATCGATCATGTGCGGCGCGTCTCCAGGTCACCTGAGCAATGGCGGGGCAATGTCCTATGAGCATGCCATGATCGCAAATCCAATCGCCGCAAACGGTCGGGTCGGGTCGCATGGGCCGGCATCAGATCCGTCCGAAAGGCCGCGCCGGGCCGGCGCCGCCACCCGCACGGGTTTGCTCGAGCAACGGGCATCGCACGCGATGGCCCGTCTTGCGGTCGTCGTTGCCATCATCCTCATGTCCGTGCCGCAAGCCCACGCGCAATCGCTCGTCGCGCAATGCTGGGCTCCGGACGCCCTGGCGGGGCGGCCCGAGGAAAAGCCGCCGCGCCGAGGGGCGCCCGGTCATGCGCAGCGGATTCCCGCGGTGCCGGCCGAGCGCGCCGATCCGCTCGAGCCGGGCTTGCAGGGCGCAATCCGCCGGGTGGCGCTGACGACGAAGCGCAAGCTCATCGCACTCACGTTCGATCTCTGCGAGCAGTCCGGCGAGATCGCGGGCTACGACGGAGCGATTGTGGATTATCTCCGCGCCAACGATGTGCGCGCGACGTTCTTCGCAGGAGGAAAATGGCTGCTGACTCATGCCGATCGGGCGCAGCAGCTGATGGCCGACCCGCGTTTCGAGATCGGGAGCCACGGATGGGCCCACCAGAACGTGCGGGCACTCGGCGGCGCGGCACTCGATACGGAGCTGGTCGGGCCGCTCGCGGCCTACCGCGCCATCCGGGCGCGCTTGGCATCGCGCCAGTGCGCGGCCGGTGGAGCGATGTCCCAAGTGCCGCGCGGGATCACGCTTTATCGGTTCCCGTACGGCGCCTGCAATGCCGCCGCCCTCCAAGCGACGGCCGCGCGCGGCCTTCTCGCCGTGCAGTGGGATGTTTCGACGGGCGATCCTTGGCCGGGTCAGTCGGCGGCCGCCATCGCCGACGTGGTGCTGCGGCGGGCGCGGCCGGGCTCGATCGTGCTCATGCATGCCAACGGTCGTGGCCACCATACGGCCGAGGCCCTGCCGATGGTCGTGAAGAAGCTGCGTGCGCTCGGCTTCGAGCTGGTGACGGTTTCCGAGCTTCTCGCGGCGGGGCGGCCCGAGATCGTGCAAGCCTGCTATGACGCAAAGCCCGGCGACACGGACAAATACGACCGCTTCGCCGTGCTCAGGCCGGAGGCGGGCCGTGCAAAATGACGAGCCGGCCGCGACCCGGCCGACCGGCGCACGGATCGAAGCCGAGGTGGCAGTGGTCGGCACCGGGCTGGCGGGGCTGGCTGCGGCGCTCGCCCTCGCTGCGATGGGTGTGCGGGTGGCGCTGTGCGGACCTCGTCTCGACGGACCGGCGATGGCTCGCGACACGAGATCGACGGCGCTGTTCGGGCCGAGTCTCACGCTGCTGGACCGGATCGGTGTGCTGGACGGCATCGCCCGCGAGGCCGTGCCGCTCGTCGGCCTGCGTATCATCGATGCCACTGGCCGGCTGCTCAGTGCGCCGGAGGTTCTGTTCGAGGCGCACGAGGTCGGACGCGACGCTTTCGGGTCGAACATCGAGAACGTGGCTCTCATGAGAGCGCTGACCGAGTGCGCCGACCGGGCGCACGGCTTGCGCTGGGCGGGCAGCACGGTTTCGCAGATTGCAGTCTGCGACCGCGACGTCCGCCTCACCCTCGACGACGGCCGTGAGGTGGCCTGCCGGCTCGTCGTCGGCGCGGACGGCGCCGGCTCGCCGTCGCGGCGGGCCGCCGGCATCGGAACGACCGGTTGGTCCTACCCCCAGGTTGCCATCGCCAGCCGATTTGCCCACGAGCGGCCTCACCGCGGCATCTCGACCGAGCTGCATCGGCGTTCAGGTCCGCTGACGACGGTTCCGTTGCCGGGCAGCCAGTCGAGCCTCGTTTGGGTCGAGACACCGGTCGAGGCTCAGCGACTGATGGGTCTCGATGCGTCGGCTTTCGCTCACGAGCTCGAGCAGTGCCTCGGCGGTGTCCTCGGAGCGGTCTCGGACGTCGGCCCGCGTGCCGCCTTCCCGCTGACCGGCGTCGTGGCCGACCGCCTCGGCGCGCGCCGTGTCGCACTGGTGGGTGAGGCCGGCCACCGCCTGCCGCCGATCGGTGCCCAGGGCCTCAATCTGGGATTGCGCGATGTGGCGTGGCTCGCCGATCTGGTCGCCGGGGCCCTGGCTCGCGGTCACGATCCTGGAGGCGAGGATCTGCTCGCGGCGTATGATCGCTGCCGGCGTGGCGACGTGGCCTCGCGCCTGGGCGTTGTCGATGCGCTGAACCGATCCCTTTTCGCGGGCCTCATGCCTCTCGACCTCTTGCGGGGGGCGGGACTGGCGGCGTTGCAGGCCGTCGGCCCCCTGCGCCGCCTGTTCATGCGCGAGGGCATGGCGCCCGCCGGTCCACTTCCTGCTCTCATGCGGCCGCTGTGCGAAACAGCCGCCTGCGGCAGCCCGGGCGCTTGACGGCACGGGACGGCACTGCAATCCCAGCGGATATCGCTTGGCGCGCGCTGTCGTTTCCCGCGCCTGCCGCCACTTGCCGTTACGAGAGGGGCGCCGGCCGCACATGACCTCCGCGCTCGTCGATCTGCGCTATCGGCTCGAGTACGCGCTGCTGCGGCTCCTGGTGGGTCTCGTGCGGCTGATGCCGATCGATACGGCTGCCGCCTTGTCGGCAAGGGTCTGGGGCATCGTCGCCCCGAGGCTCCGCAGGCATCGCCGTGCCCTCGACAATCTCGCCATCGCCTTCCCGGACAAGACGCCAGCCGAGCGCGAGGCCATCGCGCGCGCCATGTGGGAGAACCTCGGGCGTATCATGGCGGAGACCATGCAAATCGACCGGCTGATCCGCGAGCCCGGCCGTATCCGCATCGGGAGCGAGGCCGTTTTCCGGCGCTACAAGGACAAGCTCGGCCCGGCCATCGGCTGCTCCCTCCACATGGGCAACTGGGAGCTGGCGATCTGGCCGTTCGTCGTGGCGGGCGCCAATCCGGCCGCCGTCTATCGCACGGTAAAGAACCCCTACGTCGATGCCTATCTCCGCCATCAGCGGCGCGATCTCTATCCTGGTGGACTGCTCGGCAAGGGCAAGGTGGACGGCAGCCGCGAGGAAGGGCAGCGGACCGCCCGGCAGATCATGGATCTCGTTCGCAACGGCGGCCGCCTCGGTCTCGTCTGCGATCTCTACGACAAGAGCGGTCTGCCCGTGCCGTTCTTCGGCCGCGATGCGCGGTCGGTGGTCATTCCTGCAATGCTGGCCCGGCGCGTCGGCGCTCGCATCTGGCTGGCGCGCTGTCTCCGGATCGGAACAGAGAGCCGCTTCGAGGTCGACATCAAGGAGCTGAAAGTTCCGCGCACCGCCAACCCGGGCGACGACGTGAAGTGGATCACCGCGGCCATGCAGCGCGAGTTCGAGGCCTGGATCCGCGAGGCGCCGGAGCAATGGAGGTGGTCGAACCGGCGATGGTCGTGATGATGGACAAGAGCGGTGGGCCGACGCT
>JBFWQN010000307.1:0-6582 GCA_050249405.1 Hyphomicrobiaceae bacterium
CGATTTCATGACGGGCCTGATGACCGTGTTCGCCATGACATCCGGCATCGTCGGCGCACGGTCGTCGAGGAGGGGCCTGGATGTCGACGTGTCGCTGTTCGATACCGCGCTGCACAACCTGTCGTACCTCGCCGTCTGGTATTTGAACGGCGGTCACGTCCAGGGTCGCGAGGAGCGCTCGGGCCATCCTTCGATCGTGCCGAGCCAGCTCTATCGCACGCGCGACGGCTGGATCTTCATCATGTGCAACAAGGAGAACTTCTGGGCGCCGCTGTGCGAGGCCATCGAGCGGCCGGGCTGGGTGACGGATGCCCGCTATGCAACATTCAAGGCGCGGCTCGCCAACCGGGCCGAGTTGAACCGGCTGCTCGACGAGGCGCTGTCGGTGCGGACCACGGACGAGTGGATGGCCGTTTTCGCCGGCAAGGTGCCGGCTGCCCCCGTGCTCGACATTGCCGAGGCGCTGGACAACCCCTTCGTGACCGGGAGGGAGGCCGTGCGCACCTTCGCCGGGAAGGATGCGTCCCCCGGGGTGCGCATGGTGGCAAGCCCGATCCGCGTCCCTGGCGAGACCATCCCGGCGCGATCGGCGCCCGGCCTCGGCGAGCACACGGACGAGGTGCTGCGCAGCCTGGGTCTCGACCCGGACCGAATCCGGGAGCTTCATCGTCTCGGGATCGTGTGAGGACCCTGGACGAGCGGCTTCCCGGCCGGCCGTTCGGAAAGGCGGTGTTAGCAGTTGCATGCGAGGCTCACGGGACGTCCGCGCCCGAGGCCGCCATGATGTCCCGATTAGCTTGTGCCGCGCTGCTGTCCGGCCTTCTCGCGATCCCGGTCGTTGCCACGGCCTGCCCAGCCCCGCCGCCGGCGGTTCGCGATCTCGACCTCCCGCGATTCTATGGTGATGCCGAGGGGAGCAAGGTGGACCCGGAGCTGGCGCGACGGCACAAGGCGGCGGTCGAGCCGCTGACGGCATTCCTGCGCCAGGTCGTCGCCGACACGGACAAGGCCGTCCGCCGGCGTGATGGCAAGGCCGCGGCCTGCCCGCTCGCGTGGATTGCGGCCTGGGCCAAAGGCGAGGCATGGCTCGGCCACATGGGCACGAAGCAGGCCGAGTACCAGCGCAAGTGGGACCTCGCGGGCGTCGCACTCGCCTATCTGAAGCTGAAACCCTACGCGTCGCCCGCCGAGCGAAAGGCGATCGAGCCGTGGCTCGTGCGCTTCGCCGACACGGTCAAGGCGTTCCAGCTCGATCCGGCGCGGAAGCGCAACAATCATCTCTACTGGCTGGGGCTCGCGCTTGCAGCGACCGCGATCGCGGCCGACAGTCCGCGGCACTGGGAGGATGCGCGCCGCATTTTTGCCGAGGCGGCGGGTCACATCGGTCCCGAGGGAACGCTGCCGCTCGAGCTCGAGCGGGGTGCACGCGCGCTGCATTACCACGCTTTCGCGGTCACGCCGCTCGTCGCCATGGCCGAGCTTGCGGCGTTGCGTGGCGAGGATTGGTACCGGATGGGAGGTGGCGCGCTGCACAGGCTCGTCGCGCTTGCCACCCAGGGACTGGTCGACCCTGCCGCTTTCGACCGGCTTGCCGGCGTTGCCCAGGAGCGGCCGCCGGGCATGGGCGCGGGCTGGCTGACACTCTACGGGAAGCGCTTTCCCGCGAGGTTGCCGAAAGAGCTTCCGGCCGTGCCCGACAAGCACCGATGGCTCGGCGGCGACGTGCGCCTGCTTGCAGCGGCGCTCGGCGATCCCGCCTGACGCGGTCGCCTGCCGGACAAACAAGCATAATTTGTCGGCGGCGCATTTCAGCTGCCTAATTTTTGTGCGCGCCAATCGGCCTGTTGCCGTAGGCGAATAAAAAACGTGTTGTGTTTCAACTTCTTACATAACAGGCCCGAACTGGCACAAGACTTGACTCTCTGTTCTCGCCCGCCGTGCCGGCGGGTGAGGGCACGCGCGTCGCGCCCTCCCGGGGGTCAATCGCGACGAGAGAGGCAACTGCCATGAAATTGATCACGGCAATCATAAAGCCCTTCAAGCTCGAGGAGGTGCGTGCCGCGCTCACCGATCTCGGCCTGCAAGGTATGACGGTCACCGAGGTGAAGGGCTACGGGCGGCAGAAGGGCCACACCGAGATCTACCGCGGTGCCGAGTACGCCGTGAGCTTCCTGCCGAAGATCAAGATCGAGGTCGTGGTCGCCGACGGGGATGCGGACAAGACCACGGACGCCATCTCGCGCGCCGCCAAGACCGGCCAGATCGGCGACGGCAAGATTTTCGTCTCGACCATCGAGCACACGGTTCGCATTCGCACGGGCGAGACCGACGACAACGCGCTCTGAACGGGTGCGCGCTCCATACAGCGATAATCAACCAGGAAACGGGGAAGACGTGACCATGTCGAGAGCTTACAGGCGCCTTGGTGCGCTCGGCTCCAGCCTCGCGGTGCTCGCCGCCACGGCGTTGCCGGCACTCGCTGCAGCGCCGGTGCCCAACAAGGGCGATACCGCCTTCATGATGACGGCATCCGTGCTCGTCCTCTTGATGACGATCCCGGGTCTGGCCCTCTTCTACGGCGGGCTCGTGCGATCCAAGAACATGCTCTCGGTGCTCATGCAGGTGTTCGCGATCACCTGCATGGTGACGATCATCTGGGTGGTCTACGGCTACAGCCTCGCCTTCACGGGTGGCGGCGGCCTCAACGACTACATCGGCGGCCTCGACAAGGCGTTCCTGAAAGGCGTCACGGCCGAGACGACGGCTGCGACGTTCTCCAACGGCGTGGTCATTCCCGAGTATGTCTACATCTGCTTCCAGATGACGTTCGCCTGCATCACGCCGGCGCTCATCGTGGGCGCCTTCGCCGAGCGGGTGAAGTTCGGCGCGCTGATGCTCTTCGTCCTCCTCTGGGTGACGTTCATCTATTTCCCGATGGCGCACATGGTCTGGTACTGGGCCGGTCCCGACGCGCTGGGCGATGCCGCCAAGAAGGTGGCGGAATCCACCGGTGACGCCAAGAAGGCTGCAGAGGCGGCACTCGCCGTGGTCCAGGCCGATGCAGGCATGCTCTTCAAGTGGGGCGCGCTCGACTTCGCCGGCGGCACCGTGGTGCACATCAACGCTGGCGTTGCCGGCCTCGTCGGTGCACTCGTGATCGGTCGTCGCGTCGGCTTCCGCCGCGAGCAGATGGCCCCGCACTCGCTCACCATGACGATGATCGGCGCGTCGCTGCTGTGGGTCGGCTGGTTCGGCTTCAATGCCGGCTCCAACCTCGAGGCCAACGGCACGGCCGCCCTTGCGATGATCAACTCGTTCGTCGCCACCGCGGCCGCCGCTCTCGCGTGGATGCTCTCGGAGTGGATCGAGAAGGGCAAGCCGTCGCTGCTCGGCCTCGTCTCGGGTGCCGTGGCGGGTCTCGTCGCCGTCACCCCGGCCTCCGGCTTCGCCGGTCCGATGGGCTCGATCGTGCTGGGCCTCGTCGCGGGCGTCGTCTGCTTCATCTTCTGCACGTCCATCAAGAACGCCATCGGCTATGACGACAGCCTCGACGTGTTCGGGGTGCATGGCGTCGGCGGCATCATCGGCGCACTCGGCACGGGCATCCTCGTCGCCCCCACGCTCGGCGGCGCCGGCATCCTCGACAACACCAAGAAGCCCCGCGAGGCGGTTGCCGGCGACTACGAGATGATCGGACAGCTCGTCACCCAGTCGAAGGCGGTGATCGTCACCGTGCTCCTGACCGGCATCGGCTCGTTCATCCTCTTCAAGATCGTCGACGTGATCGTCGGCTTGCGGCCCGAGGAGCAGGCCGAGCGCGAGGGTCTCGACATCACCCAGCACGGCGAGCGCGCCTACAACAGCTGAGCGGTCGCCGCTCATAGCCACCAGCGGCCCCATTGGTCTCCCGGGGCCGCGAAGCGGGGCGAGGACAGCTGCGGTCCTCGCCCCATCTTTTTCGGACGCTGTCGGCCTCAATTGAACCAGAGCGCGTAGAGCCAGAGATTCTGTTGCATCGGCCGCGTGATCTCCTGCCACTTGAGCCCGTCGGCGATCTCACCGCTCTCGAGATAGGGGGCGAGATCCTGGCCCGCGATCATCATCACGACATCGATCCGTGGCGCGGTCTCGAGCAGCTTCTTCAGGTTCACGCCCTTCGTGAAGCGCGGGTGCGCCAGCAGCTTCTCGCCCTTCAGCACCTGCTCGGCGAGCGCCGTCGTGGCGAGCCAGCTGTCGATCACCTCGTCGGTAAGGTGCCGTCCGCCGATCGCCGCCGTCTGGCGCGCGCTCGGAAGCCATTCGCGATCGTCGTCCGTCTCCGCGCGGACCAGCCGCCACGTTTCCCGGTTGATTGCCATCACCTGCAGCAAATGCGTGCGCACGGCCTTCAAGCGCTCGGGCTCGACGACAGGCCAGCTCATCGTGTGGACGAAGGCCACGAGATCGAGCACGCCCGACCAGTCGCCCGGGTCGCGCTGCTGTCCGCCGGCTATCAGCCGAATTCGCGCGAGCATGAGCGCTCGCACCTCGCGCTGGCGCGCCTGATCGGCCTCGGTCAATCGGGCCATCTCTTCCGAGAGACGCTTTTGCTCCACGGTTAGCGGCTGGGCACTTGCAATGGTGCCCATCTGTCGAATGATCTCTCGTCGCCTTGCCTCGTTGGGGCTCTGCGCCAGGGCTTGCAGCCGGGCGTCGATAGCCTCGAGCTCGGCCTTCGCTCCTGCAGCCTCCGACTGGCGCTTCAGCGCCCGTCCGAACGCCGTCGCGGCGAGGCCGTACATGTTGTGGCCCACTGCCTCGTAGCTGCGCTCGAAATCACAAGCGAGCAGCAGATTGGCTGATGCCATCAGCAGGTTCGCGTAGCCGCGCAGCCATGACGCGTCGGCCGTGTCGAAGGCGATGGTGGTACCTTCCGGTGCGCGCCCGCTGAATGCGGCGAGCAGGCGCTCGTGCGGCTCGATGCGCCCATCGTGGTTGAGATCGAGCGCGATTTGGAACGGATCGACGGGCAGTTTGACGGGCCGGTCACCGAGCTTGGCAAGGGAGGCCTCGGCGACGGCTAGGTCCTCGGCGAACCGCTTCACCAATCCGCGCAGCGCCGTGTAGGTCATCGGGGTTGCATTGGGATTGGGCGGGACTAGAGCAGGCGTGCCGAAGAACATGCCCGTCGGCAGCATCCTCGAAAGTCGCCCAAGTTGCCGTGCCGATGCACTCGGCTCCATACCGGCGTGCTGCCAGAGGCCTTCCTGCAAGGTCGCGAAGGCGCCCAGGAACTGCAGTGCACCCACACCGAGCAATGCCTCGATGTCGCGGGGATCAGTCCCGACCATGGCTCTGAGCCTCGTGATCCCGCCCCGATAGTCGGCGACATAGGCGGCACGCGCGACCTCTGCGACGGCGGCTTCGCTGGCGGCTGCACGATGAACGGGAGTGGCGAGCGAGATGCCCGCCCATGCCGCTACGGCCAATAATTGCGCCTCGAGAGCCGTACCCCGTCGGGACCATCGCATGCCAGTAACCTCCAGACCGACCGGTACTGAGTATAGGAGCCAACCTCTAAGAATGCCCGTAGACGTCTGGTTAACGGCGCGAGCCCGGGGCACCGATGACGATTTCGTCTCCGCGCCGCGCCCACACCAGGAGCTTGCGCAGGTCCCTTGCCGAGAGCGCGACGCACCCTTCCGTCGGGGCAAGCCCCGGCCGCGCCACGTGCATGAAGACGGCGCTGCCGTGCCCCCTGACGCGAGGACGACGGTTGTGGTCGAGCACCACCACCAGATCGTAAAGGCCGTCATCCCGCCACAGACGCTCGGCGCTCGCCGGATAGGGGTGGCGGACAGGGTGATTGTAGTTGCGATCGGCCGGATCGTCGCACCAGCCGTCGTCGCGGCGGATGGGCCGGCACGGCAGGGGGGTGAGAGGCCGCCGCCCCCGGTCCGGCCGCCAGAGAGCCTCCGTCAGCTGCCAAGCGCCGGCAGGTGTCGCCCCATCTCCCTCGCGCTTCGGCCACCGTATGCCGGTACGGCCCAGAGCGCAGGCAAGGCGGATGGCCCCGATCTCGATGTGCCCCCGTGTCGCTGTCGCGCTTCGGGTGCGGACCATGATCGTGCGGGACGGCGATCGTCGAAGGCGTGCTCGCGGCAGCATGAGGCCTCGGCATTGCAATTCGTACCGACCGCTGACCGGACTGCGTCGGCAAGACTATTTCAACGCGGGCGGTGGTGGTAAAGTCCCCGGCAGTCGAATGCAAGGGAGCCTCCCGATGAGCACGGCCCGCACCATTCTTCTGGTGGACGACGACGAGGAGCTTCGAGAAAGCCTGAAGGATCAGCTCGCCCTTCACGACGAGTTCGACATTCACACCGCCGGGACCGCCGGGCAAGGCGTCGAGATCACCAAGAAGGAGCGGCTCGATCTCGTCATTCTCGACGTGGGGCTTCCGGACATGGTTGGCCGCGAGGCGTGCAAGATCATGCGCAAATCGGGCTTCAAGAGCCCGATCATCATGTTGACGGGCAACGCTGCCGATTCCGACGTGGTGCTCGGGCTCGATGCCGGCGCCAACGACTACGTCACGAAGCC
>JBFWQN010000308.1:0-6577 GCA_050249405.1 Hyphomicrobiaceae bacterium
ATCGTTGGATTGCCCGATTTCTTGCAGGACATCGACTAGACTTTTCAACATGAGTGATTGGCTCCTGCCCCGCAAGTGAGACAGGCATAACTGGCGGGCAAAGCTGTTCACGAAGCCTCGCCAACCAGCCACATCTTGACGAAAGCGAGGAACCTGCACCAATTCGTAGCCGAAAGTGAACCTAATTCGGAATACTTCATCATTAGCGAGGTCCAAATCGCGGTCGATGCGTTCGTCGAAAAGTCTGTCGTAGTGCTTCCGATCAAGCACGCCGGACGTGGCGTGCAAATATTTTTCCATATCGCCTTCGAAAATTCTGCAAAGCCGATCGAGGGCCGCGTGGTAACGATCTCGTAAGTCCTTCCTCTGTGAATGGTCAGTCAGTGCGCTCAACTGTTCTAGGGCCGCTTCACGTTCGTCCGCACCTCTCTTTCTGAATTCGGCGCCATGTGCCTTGAAGCACGGCTCGGAACACCAATCCCCCAGGTGAGTCCAAACAAAATATTTGCTACGCCAATTGCCAACGTCTGCATCTTCCTCCCTATCCGCGGCCTCGCCCAACGCGGGTGATCGCTCCGTGTGAGCCGAAATATATGGAAACTTGAGTCGCTTAGTCTCTTTTGTCGTGAAGCCAGCAGCGGCGGCCGCATCTTCCAAAACTCCACGCGGCAAAGCCTCCTTCAAGTTGATGGGCACAGACAAGAAGGATGGATCTGGCCGATAAGGGGAAAGGAGGCGCCCTCTCTGGAGAAAATGATCCAAATTCCCTGATTTGCGGATGCTAGGGGCGACACGCAACGCTGGAAGGCGAAGGTTCATCCCATCGGCCAGCTTGATCTTCCCTGAAGCTGAGATTCGCACCATCGACTTCGATCGCGTTGCCTCCAATACTTGATCGCACCAGTTGACGGCCTCTGCGTGCTGCAACTTCGATAGTCGCGTATCGGATATCAATTCTGCATTCACCGTTCCCGAAAAGCCTTGGCGTGTCGCATTCGCAGATCCAAAAACTAGTGATTGGGCGCGCTGGCCGCCGGGCGTTTTCCAGACAATGTAAAAAATTTTGGCATGCACGAGCCCTAGGGCGGCTCCGACCGCGATATGGAGCCGCCTTGCATCCTTTAGCCCCCCTGCGGTTACAGCCTTTCGGATAACGTCCAAGTCTTCGACTCGGCAGCCGTCGTCGACTACGACATGAAGGCGCTTCGGTCGCAATCTTTCGAAAAACGTCCTGAAGAAATTGTATTCGACATAAGGAGACATGACGAGGGCCGTGTCTGCCTTCCATCCTTGCCGCGGAACGAAAAGGTCGTAGTGATCAGCGGCTTTGCGTGACTGCTGCGATGCTGCTGAGGGCATTGGGTCGTTCTCCTGCGGACAACTATGGACGTCCAATAGTCCACGATTGTTGCGCAGCTGTCACTTGTCGGGTAGGCACGTTGCTCCATTCCCAGATGTCTCTTGTGGGGGTCACAACGCGCCCAACTTGTTCCCCTGACTTCGGCAACACCTCGTCCAGCTGCGGACAGGATCGTCGGAACTGCCGGCATCGATGGCCGCGCCGCTGCGCGGGACCATCCATTGGTCAAGCCGGCATAGCCGGCTTAAACTGGGCCGCAGTCGATCTCCCTCAGCTGCCGAGGCCCCCCGATGTCCGAGCCCACACCCAATACCGACCGCATCTGGTCGCTGGTCGATGCCAAGCGCGAGCCGTTCCAGGGGCTCTCCGACCGCGTCTGGTCGATGCCGGAGATCGCCTACACCGAGCACCGGTCGGTGGCCGAGCATCTGGCCATGCTGAAGGCCGAGGGCTTCCGCATCACCGAGAACGTGGCCGGCATCCCGACGGCGGTGATGGGCGAGGCTGGGACGCCGGGCGAGGGGCCGGTGATCGCCATCCTCGGCGAGTACGACGCGCTGCCTGGCCTTTCGCAGGTCGGTGGTCTCGCCGAGCCGAAACCACTGGAAGCCGGCGGACACGGTCATGGCTGCGGCCACAACATGCTGGGCTCGGCGGCGCTGCTGGCGGCCACGGCGGTGAAGGACCTGCTGGCTGAGCAGGGGCTGAAAGGGCGCGTGCGCTACTACGGCTGTCCGGCCGAGGAGGGCGGTGCCGCCAAGGGTTTCATGGTGCGCGCCGGCGCCTTCGACGACGTGGACGTGGCCATCTCCTGGCATCCGGCCTCGTTCAACCGGGTCGACGAGGCGATGAGCCTCGCCAACATGCGCATCGACTTCACGTTCCACGGGCGCGCCTCGCACGCCTCGGCCTCGCCGCATCTCGGGCGCTCCGCGCTCGACGCGGTGGAGCTGATGAGTGTCGGCGTCCAGTACCTGCGCGAGCACATCCCGCAGGACAGCCGCATCCACCACGCCATCCTGGATACGGGCGGCGTGGCGCCAAACGTCGTGCAGGCCCGGGCCAAGGTGCGCTACGCCATCCGCGCGCGCGACCTGCTGGCGCTCAACGCACTGGTCCCTCGCGTCAAGTCCGTGGCCGAAGGCGCCGCGCTGATGACCGGCACCAAGGTCGAGATGCAGGTGGTGAGCGCCGTCTCGAACCTGCTCTACAACACGCCCCTCTCCAACGCGATGCAGCGCGTTTTCGACCGGCTCGGCGGCCCCGGCTTCGACAAGGCCGATCACGAGTTCGCGGCCAAGATCCAGGCGACGCTCGGGCCGGACGACATCGCCTCGGCCTTCCGCAAGGTCGGCGTCGAGCCGCATGCCGAGCCGCTCTGCGACTACGTGCTCCCCATCGACCAGCGCGGTGAGCCCATGATCGGCTCGACCGACGTCGGCGACGTGTCATGGAAGGTGCCGACCGTGCAGGCACGCATTGCGACGCACGCCATCGGCACGCCCGGCCATTCGTGGCAGATCACATCGCAGGGCGTGGTGCCAGCGGCGCACAAGGGCATGGTCCATGCTGCCAAGGTGATGGCTGGCACCGCCATGGAGGCCTTGCGCCAGCCGTCCCTCATCGCCGAGGCCAAGGCCGATCACAAGAAGCGCACAGGCGGGCGCCCCTACGAGTGCCCCATCCCGGTGGACGTGAAGCCTCCCATCACGCCGCGCCCGGCCCAATAGGCACTTGGCTTGGGCGAGGGGTAGGCCGCCAAGGCGCCCTCCTTACCAGCGGGTGCCGTAGCCCGGGCCGCGCACCACCGACGTCTCGGCGCCACCGCTGCTGGGTTGCGCAAGGCCGGCTTCGCCATTGTTGAAGCCGATAACCGAGTACGCGTCGTCCGGCTCCTCGTTGGGCTTGAACGCCTCGAGGATGATGTCGCCCCCTTCCTCGCCCTGCGCCTTCAGCCCGGTCTTGTGGTTCACGCGGACCAGCTTGATGCCCGGCGGGATGCGGAACGGCACGGGCTTCTTGTCGGCGAGGGCCAGCTTCATGAAGCTGGCGAAGATCGGCGCCGCCACCTGGCCGCCGGTGGCGGCCTTGCCCATCGGCTTCGGCGTGTCGTATCCGACGAAGACGCCCACGGCGAGATCCGGCGTATAGCCGACGAACCACACGTCTTTCGATTCGTTGGACGTGCCGGTCTTGCCGGCGAACGGCACGCCGGGCACCATCTTCTTCACGATGGTCGCGGTGCCGCGCTGCACGACGCCCTCGAGGATCGAGGTCATCTGGTAGGCCGTGTGCGGGTCGATGATCTGCTTGCGGCTGTCCTCGAGCTCGGGCTCGGCCTGCCCGGCCCACTTGTCGGCCTTGCAGCTGGTGCAGTCGCGCGCGTCGTGGCGCCAGACGGAATGACCCCAGCGATCCTGGATGCGGTCGACGAGTGTCGGGGTGATCTTCCGCCCGCCATTGGCCAGCATCGAGTAGCCGCCGACCATGCGCAGCAGCGTGGTCTCGCCGGCACCGAGCACCATGGCGGGCAACGGCGCAAGGTCGTCGTAGATGCCGAAGCGGCGCGCATACTCGACGATGATGGGCATGCCCAGATCCTGCCCGAGCCGGGCCGTCATCTGGTTGCGCGATTTCTCGATGCCGACACGGAGCGTCGCGGGGCCGAGCGACTGCGACTTGTTGTAGTTCTCCGGCCGCCACGCTTCCTTGCCCGGGCCCTGCTCGATCTCGATGGGCGCGTCGAGCACGATGGACGTTGGCTTGTAGCCGTTGTCCATTGCCGTCGCATAGACCAGCGGCTTGAACGTCGAGCCCGGCTGGCGCTTGGCCTGTGCCGCGCGGTCGAACTGGCTCATGGAGAACGAGAAGCCGCCGACGATGGCGAGCACGCGGCCGGTATGGGGGTCCATGGCGACGATGCCGCCGCCGACCTCGGGGATCTGCATGAGCGACCAGACACCCGTCGGCTGCTGCGGATCGCGCGGCGCCACCCAGATCACGTCGCCCGGCGCCACGACGTCGGACGGCGACTTTGGCGCGGGCCCCTTCGGCAGGTCGGGCTTGGCGGCGTGCCGTCCCGCCCATCGCATCTCGTCGAAGGCGATCTCGACCGCCTCGCGCTTGCCGTCGAGCTTGCCGTCGGGCTGGCGCGGAGGGCGCAACCCGACCACGATCTTGGTTTTCTGCACCTCGAGCGCGACGCCGAGACGCCAGGGGGCGATGTCGGTTGGAACGTCGATCCCGCCGAGGGTCGCACCCCAGTCGCCGGCCAGCTCCATGCGCTGCACCGGTCCCCGCCAGCCTTGCGTCCGGTCGAATGCGACGAGCCCGTCGATCAGCACCCGGCGCGCATACTGCTGCAACTTCGGATCGAGCGTCGTGCGCACCGACAGGCCGCCTTCGAGCAGCTTCTTCTCGCCGAACTCCTCGCTGCCGACGATCCAGCGGCGGACCTCCTCGGCGAAGTAGTCGGCGGCGTAGATCTGGGTCCCGAACGGCCGGATGTTGACCTCGAGCGGCTTGGCCTTGGCGGCTTTCGCCTCCTCGGGCGTGGCGTGCCCGTTGGCGACCATCTGGTCGAGAATCCAGTTGCGGCGCTCGATGGCGGCCGCCGTCTTACGGTAGGGATGATAGTTGTTCGGCCCCTTGGGCAGAGCGGCGAGATACGCGCTCTCCTCGAGCGTCAGCTCCTCGAGCTCCTTGCCGAAGTAGTTGAGCGCGGCCGCGGCGATCCCGTAGGAGCCGATGCCGAAGTAGATCTCGTTCAGGTACAACTCGAGGATCTTGTCCTTGGAGTAGGTCTGCTCGATGCGGATGGCGAGAATGGCCTCGCGCAGCTTGCGATCGAAGGTGCGCTCGCTGGTGAGCAGGAAGTTCTTGGCGACCTGCTGCGTGATGGTCGAGGCACCCTGGATGCTGCCGCGGCCTTTGAGCTTGGCCTCGCCGAATTTGACGAAGGCGCGGGCGATGCCTGTGAAATCGAGACCGTTGTGCTCGTAGAAACGGCGGTCCTCGGCCGACAGGAAGGCGTTGATCAGCTTCTGCGGAATGGTGTTGATCGGCACGAAGATGCGCCGCTCGCGTGCGTACTCGGCGATGAGCTGGCCGTCGTGCGCATGAATCCGCGTCATGACCGGCGGCTCGTAGCTCGCCAGCTTGTCGGACGGAGGAAGATCCTTCGACGCCTGCCACAACAGGAAGCCGGCCGCTGCCGACCCGAGCAGGAAGAGCACCACCATCGAGGCGAAGGAGAAGCCCAGAAGGCCGATGAGCCAGCTGCGTCGCCGGCGCCGCGGCGGACGGCGCGGCGCTGGTGGGGGCAGTGTGGGCGGTCTCATGGTGGCTCGATCCGTTCCTGTCCAGGTGACTTGCCCGCTCCACGACCCCTTGGCAAGTGTCGAGCGCATCCGGCGCACAGCTCCGACAACTTAGCACGAAATGTGGCAGCAGCCTGTTCACCCTCCTGCATGCCGGAGGTGCCCTAACGGTTCGCAAACGGCGGTTGGCGGCGTGCGAGAAGCCGCTGTCCGAGGTGCGTCTCGACCGCGCGGCCGACCGCCGCGCCCACCTGCGCCTGCCAGTCCGGGCGCGACATGACCTGCTCGTCCTCGGCGTTGCTGATGTAGCCGAGCTCGACCAGCACAGACGGCGTCGCGGGCTGCCGCAGCACCTTGAATGGCCCCGACCGGTGTGGCTCCCGCGACAATAGAACTCTGCTTTTCAATTCGCCGAGCAACAACGCGCTGAAGTCGGCGGCGAAATTGCTGGTCTCGCGACGCATCAGATCGAGCAGGATGTCGCGCACCTGGCCATCGCCCAACGTGCTGGCCGGAAGGCCCGCGAGCAGGTCGACGGCGTTCTCCTTGTCGGCGACGCGGCGCGTCAGATCGTCGGATGCCGTCTCGGCCAGCGTATAGACGGTCGCTCCGCGAACCGTCCGGGCCGCCTCGCGGGAGGCCAGCGAATCGGCATGGACGGACACGAACAGCTCGGCGCCGAGCCGCCGCGAGACGGCGACGCGCTGGTCCAGGGAGACGAACACGTCTCGGGTGCGCGTCATCACCACCTCGTAGCGTCCGCTGGCCTCGAGGTTGCGGGCAATCGCGTGCGCAACCGCCAGTACGAGGTCCTTCTCGGCGATGCGCGCGCCGGACGCGCCCGAGTCGATGCCGCCATGTCCGGGGTCGACGACGATCACGGGCCTCGCCCGATGGT
>JBFWQN010000309.1:0-6575 GCA_050249405.1 Hyphomicrobiaceae bacterium
GGCTCGTCGAGCTTCATGATCACGCCGTCCGAGGCCGATCTGCAGGGGCCGCTCGCCGGCCATATCGAGCAATACCTCGCCACGGAAAAAACGTCGGCCCGGGACCGTGTGCGGCTGTTCCGGCTGGCGGCGGACGTGGCGATCAGCTCGTTCGGCAATCGCCAGGTGCTCTACGAGCGCTTCTTCGCCTCCGATCCGCTGACGCGCGCCCGGGTCCTCGCTGCGCTCTATCCGAAGGGCGAGGCCATGGAGCGGGTGAAGGCGTTTCTGGCGCGCGACGACTGACGCTGGCTGTGCCGGCCTGTCGCGGCGCGGGTGCTCGACGACAGTTCCGGTTGATCGCAGCCGCAGGCTTCTCTAGCTTCCGCCAACCTCTGCCGCCGGGCGGCGTTCCGGCCAACCCAAGAGATCAACGATGCGTCCTTCCAAACGCCAGCCCGACGAGCTGCGCCGTGTCTCCTTCGACCGTGCCGTCTCCATGCATGCCGAGGGCTCCTGCCTGATCAAGTTCGGCAACACACACGTGCTCTGTCTCGCCAGCCTCGAGGAGCGCGTCCCGCCGTGGCTGAAGGGACAGGCGCGGGGCTGGGTCACGGCCGAGTACTCGATGCTGCCGCGGGCCACGAACGAGCGCACGCGCCGCGAGGTGACGACGGGCCATCCCTCGGGCCGCACGCAGGAAATCCAGCGTCTGATCGGCCGCGCGCTCCGCGCGGTCGTCGACCTCAAGGCTCTCGGGGAGCGCCAGATCACGGTCGACTGCGATGTGATCCAGGCGGATGGCGGCACCCGCACGGCGGCCATCACGGGGGCGTGGATCGCGCTCCATGATTGCATCCAGTGGATGCGCCAGCGCGACATGGTGCGCGACGGCGTCATCCGCGACCAGGTGGCGGCCGTCTCCTGCGGCCTCTACAAGGGCAAGGCCGTGCTCGACCTCGACTACGCCGAGGATTCGAACGCCGACGCCGATGCGAACTTCGTGATGACGGGCACCGGCGGCCTGGTCGAGGTGCAGGGTACGGCCGAGACGGTGCCGTTCAGCGAGGCGAGCTTCGCCGAGCTGCAGGCGCTCGCCAAGAAGGGGATCGGCGAGCTGATCAACCTGCAGAAGTTGACGGTGTCGTAAGGATCGGGCGAGACGCGATAGGCGGTAGGGTGTGGAACTGTGGGGGTGGCTGCCGTATTTGCTCTGATCGACGTGCGATCGATCGGATCAGTGGCCCCGAAAGGAGGCAGCCATGCCGGCCCTCAAGCCCCAAGGCGTTCTCGAGACGGTGCTCTACGCGCATGACCTCGATGCGACCGAGGCGTTCTGGCGTGAGGTGATGGGCATGGAGCCATTCTCCAAGCTCGCCGGCAGGCAGCTCTTTTATCGCTGCGGCGACCAGGTCCTGTTGATCTTCAACCCGGAGGCGACCGCCATCCCGCCCAAACAGGACGCGCTGCCCGTCCCGCCGCATGGCATGAATGGCGAAGGTCACGTCTGCTTCCGGGCGAGCGCCGAGGAGATCGAGCGCTGGCGGACACACCTCGAGAGCAAGGGCATCGCCATCGAATCCGATTTCGTATGGCCGGCCTCCGGCGGTCGCTCGATCTACTTCCGCGACCCGGCCGGAAACTGTCTCGAGCTCGCCGAGCCGAAAATCTGGGGGCTCACCTGATGTCGCATCGCAAGCTGGTGCGCGGCGGTCGTCTCGTGGTTGCGAGTCACAATCCCGGCAAGCTCGTCGAGATTGCCGATCTCGTGCGGCCTTACGGCCTCGATGCCGTCTCAGCCGGCAGCCTCGGCGTCAGCGAGCCTGACGAGACCGAGACCACGTTCGCCGGCAACGCCCGTCTCAAGGCGCTGCACTCGGCGCGCTCGACCGGCCTGCCGGCGCTCTCCGACGATTCCGGGCTCGAGGTGGCGGCGCTGGGCGGCGACCCCGGCATCTACTCTGCCCGCTGGGCTGGACCGTCGAAGGACTTCACGCAGGCCATGCGCAAGGTGCACGATGCCATCGCCGGGAAGCGCGGCTGGGAGGAGATCGGCGGCCCGCGCGCCAATTTCACGGCGGCGCTGTGCCTCGCCTGGCCGGACGGCGAGACGGACGTGTTCGAGGGAAAGGTCTACGGTCGTCTCGTCTGGCCGCCGAGGGGCTCGAAAGGCTTCGGCTACGACCCCATGTTCCTTGCCGACGGTGCGACCGAGACCTTCGGCGAGATGGAGCCCGAGAAAAAGCACGCCATCTCGCACCGAGCCCGGGCTTTCCACCTGTTCGTAGCCGCGTGCCTCGATTAGCGACGCGTGCCGTATGTTCCGCCGTGATTACGATAACTGTCGTAAACACCGTCAGGGCTTCGAGTTCCTGACTGGCCGGTGTAGGGGTTGGTGTTTCCCTGGGTAGAATAATTGTTGTACGGGTTGTGGTCAGGTGACGTTCTGTAGTGCGGTTGAACGTAGGTTCCATCGCGCCTTGTGTGGCCCTAAACGTAATTGCTTTGTGCGAGGGCGAAATGCGAGCCGAGCGCAATCATTGAAATTGCTATTAAAGTCTTTCTCATTGTGGTCCCCATTTGTCCAAACGCAGGCAGTTGACCGTTCAAGGACATGGGAGTCAAGCAACGTGGGTAGTGGTGCACGTTTTTCCGGCTTCGCCGTCTACGTCCACTGGCCGTTCTGCGCCCAGAAGTGCCCCTACTGCGACTTCAACAGCCACGTCCGCCACGGCGGATGGGACGAGCGGCGCTATCTCGGCGCCTACCTGACGGAGCTGCGCACGGCAGCAGCCGCGATTGCTCCTGCCTTTCCGAGCAACGTCATCCCCGCGAAGGCGGGGACCCACGACGGGACAGGTGACCGCGTCGAGCTGGCATCGGTGCCCGCCTCCGCAGGGATAGCGTCGAATCCGACGTCCCCGGACGTGCCGCGTTCGGCCGTCGACAGCATCTTTTTCGGCGGCGGCACGCCGTCGCTCATGCAGCCGGAAACCGTCGCCGCCATCGTCGAGGCCATCCGTGACACGTTCGGCCTCGCGCCCAGCTGCGAGATCACGCTCGAGGCCAATCCGGGCAGCGTCGACGCCGGCCGTTTTCGTGGCTATCGGGCGGCAGGCGTCAACCGGGTCTCGCTCGGGCTCCAGGCGCTCGACGACGCGCACCTGAAGCGACTCGGGCGCATCCACACCGTCGCCGAGGCGCTCGCCGCTCTCGATATCGCGAAGGCGACTTTCGACCGGGTCTCGTTCGACCTCATCTATGCGCGCCCAGGCATGACAGAGGCGCTGTGGCGGGCGGAGCTGTCCCGTGCGCTCGCCATGCAGGTGGGCCACCTCTCGCTCTATCAGCTGACCATCGAGGAAGGCACGCCCTACGCGGCGCTGCACAAGGCCGGCAAGCTCG
The DNA here is from genome assembly GCA_050249405.1 of Hyphomicrobiaceae bacterium. Taxonomy (GTDB): domain Bacteria; phylum Pseudomonadota; class Alphaproteobacteria; order Rhizobiales; family Hyphomicrobiaceae. The sequence goes on from JBFWQN010000309.1 coordinate 3,385, forward strand.
TCGTGCCCGAGCCCGAGCTCGCCGACCGCCTCTACGAGACGACGCAGGAGATGTGCGAGGCGGCGGGCCTGCCGGCTTACGAGATCTCGAACCACGCCAGGCCGGGCGAGGAGAGCCGCCACAATCTCGTCTATTGGCGCTACGGCCATTACCTCGGGCTAGGTCCCGGCGCCCACGGGCGCGAGCCGGGGCCCGAGGGGCGCATCGCCACCTCGAACGAGCGCCAGCCGGAGCGCTGGCTCGACCTGGTCGAGGCCAAGGGCCGTGGTCTCGTCGATTCAGCTCCACTCACGGCCGGCGAGCAGGCCGACGAGATGCTGCTGATGGGACTACGGCTCGCCGAAGGCATCGACACCGGACGTCTCGCGGCGGTCGGCGGCGTGCGCATCGGCGAGACTGCCGTTGCACGGCTCGGCCAGCTCGGCATGCTCGATCGGCTGGACGGCGGTCGGCTTCGGGCGACGCCGGCCGGCCGGTTCGTGCTGAACGAGGTGGTCCGGCAGCTCGCGCTCGCCTTCGAGCCCGCCTGAGGGGCGTGCCACCCCCGGCCGTGATGCCCGTGCAACGGCGTGGATCGCGCCCGGACCTCGGCCTATAACCTCTTCGATCGAATTCAATCGAAGCACCACGATCCGTGAGGGGACGCGCATGGTCAGCGACGCCAGGGGGACGCGAGCCGGGGCCGTCGGTCGCGCCGAGGCCTATGTCGACAGCGGCGCCTTCGAGTCGGACCTGTCCCGGCGCGTCGCCATTCGCACGGAGAGCCAGAAGTTTCCCGATTCCGCAGCCCTTGCCGAATGCCATCGCTATCTCTCGGACGAGATGACGCCGGCCTTTGCGGCACTCGGTTTCACCTCGCGCATCTACGACAATCCGGTGCGAGGGCAAGGCCCGGTGCTGCTCGCGACGCGCATTGAGGATCCGCGGCTGCCGACGGTTCTCGGCTACGGCCATGGCGACGTCGTTCGAGGCATGGACGAGCAGTGGACCAAGGGCCAGGGGCCGTGGATCACCGCGCGCGATGGCGACCGCCTCTACGGTCGCGGCACGGCCGACAACAAGGGCCAGCACACGATCAACATGGCAGCGCTCGATTGCGTGATGCGCGAGAGGGGCGGCCGCCTCGGCTTCAATGCCAAGTTCATGATCGAGACGGGTGAGGAGGCGGGCTCCAAGGGCCTGAAGGAGCTCGTCCGCGCCCACGCCGCCGACTTCGCCGCCGACGTCTGCATCGCGTCGGATGGGCCGCGCGTCAGGGCCGACCGGCCGACGCTCGCGCTCGGATGCCGTGGGGCCGTCAATTTCGACTTGGTCTGCGATCTGCGCGAGGGCGGCCATCATTCGGGAAACTGGGGCGGGCTCATCGCCAACCCGGGCTTCCTGCTGGCGCATGCGCTCGCCTCGATCGTCGGGCCGAAGGGCGAGCTGTTGGTAGAGGCCCTGAAGGCGCCGCCCATGAGCAAGGCGGTGAAGGACGTGCTCGCCGACGTCGAGATCGACCCCGGCTCGGAAGGGCCGGAGGTGGACGCCTGGTGGGGCGAGCCCGATCTGACCCCGCCCGAGCGGGTCTACGCGGCGAACACGTTCAACATCCTGGCCTTTACCTGCGGCACGCCGGGCCGGCCAGTGAACGCCATTCCCCCGAAGGCCGTTGCCAACTGCCAGCTGCGCTTCGTCGCTGGCACCGACGCGTCGGCGATCGTCCCGGCGCTCGAGCGCCATCTCGCCGAGAAGGGACACACGCTGGTCCAGGTGGTGCCGCCACCCGCCATCAACGATGGCACGTTCGGCGCCTCCCGCATCGAGCCAGACCATCCCTGGGCGATGTTCGTTCGCGGCTCCGTGCAGCGCTCCTCGAACCGCCCCCCGGCCGTGATCCCTTCGTCCGGCGGCTCGATCTGCAACGACGTTTTCACGGACGAATTGGGCATGCCGGCGATCTGGGTCCCGCACTCCTATGCGTCCTGCTCTCAGCACTGGCCGGACGAGCACGTCCTGATGCCGCTCGTGCGGAGCGCCGCCCGGCTGATGGCCGGCATCTACTGGGATCTGGGCGAGGGCACCGGCGTGCCCGCGCGGCGGTAGAACCGGCGACGTGGAGAGTGGGTGGCGATCGCAGGGAGACCCACACCACTCTCAATTCGATTGCAGCATGGGCAGCGAGGGCAGCAGATCGCGGCTCGCCAGCGCCCCTCTCGCCGCCACGAACACGGCCCGCGTGAGGCCCGACTTGCTGGGCCAGGGGCGCCTCGACCAGTCGGTCGGGAACTCGTCGTGGGCGGGCTGCGTGCGCGTCGCGTAGGCGAATGGGAAGTGGCGGGCGAGCGCCGCCATCACCCAGGCGCGCGTCGGCCGGCAGCCCTTGCCGTCGAAGGCTTGCGCCGGGTTCTCGCGCGGCTCGTCGATGACGTTCACGGCGAGGCCGTCGTCCATCGACACGCAGGTTTCCATGACCATGAAGCCCCGCGTGCGACGCGCCAGCATGGCGATCGCCGCCTCCGGATCGCCCACGTGGTAGAGGAAGCCGTAGCAGTGGACGATGTCGAACTGCTCCTCGAGCCGGTCGATCGCCTCGTAGGGGCCCTCGATCAATGAGGCGTTGGCGGTGTTGGGGCACCAGCTCTCGGCCATCTTCTGACGCCAGACCGCGCAGTTCTCGGGTCTCGGCTCCACCGACGTCACCCGGCAGCCGCGGTCTAGATAGAACAGCGTATGGTCGCCCGTTCCAGCCCCAGGCTCGAGCACGGTCTTGGCCGAAAGGTCTAGACCCAGCGACGCCAGATGCTCGAGGCGGCGCTGGTTGTGGCGCACGTAGAAGTCGGCGCTGAACAGCGACGGGCTCGTGAGATCGAGTGTCATGCGCTACCCCGTGGCCGGGCGGGAATTGTCTTCCGCCCTGATGCCATCAGGTCGACGCGCGATCAACGTGCCAATGCGCGCGGCCCTCACCGCCGCCAGTCGCCCCGCTGTGCCATCGGCAGCCCCAGGTTCTCGCGCAGCGTCGCTCCGCGATAATCCTTGTGGTAGACGCCGCGCCGCTGCAGCTCCGGCACCACGAGACGCACGAAATCCTCGTAGCCGCCCGGCATCTCCGTCGTCGCCAGCACGAAGCCGTCGCAGGCGCGGCCCTTGAACCAGGCCTCCATCTCGTCGGCGACGTCCTTCGGCGACCCCTTGAAGATCGGCGCCTC
>JBFWQN010000310.1:0-6574 GCA_050249405.1 Hyphomicrobiaceae bacterium
TTACGCTGCGTCCCTTCCGGGTGGACTGGACGAGGCCGGCCTGCTCGAGCGCCGCGAGGTGGAACGACAGCGTCGATGGCGGCAGCGCCAGCCGGGACGCAAGCTCTCCCGCCGCAAGACCCGAGGCGCCGCTGCTCGCGAGCATGCGGATCAGGTTGAGGCGCGTCTCCTGCGCGAGTGCGGCGAAGGCCGCTGTCACGGTCGATATTTCCATGACAGCAGAATAATCGAAGTGCATGACACGTTCATGACGGGCGCTGGCATCCCGCTCGACGCGAAGTTGGTGCCGCCAGGCAGAGGTAGGCCTGCGCGGCAGGCGCCGTTGAAGCAGTTTGACTCGCGGGATATCCGCGGGATTGACCGGCGCCCGTGCGGCAGACCACTCTCTCGCAACCAAGTGGGTCCCGGAGACTGACCGACCATGTCGATGCCGTTGCTGTTCACGCCGATCGAGTTGCGCTCGGTGACTTTGCCCAATCGTGTCGTGCTGGCGCCGCTGTGCATGTATGCGGCCGAGAACGGTCTCGCCAACGCCTTCCACTACTCGCACCTGACGGCATTCGCACGCGGTCGCGTCGGCCTGGTCTTCACCGAGGCGACAGCCGTGCTGCCGGAAGGTCGTATCAGCCACGGCTGCTGCGGCCTCTGGAACGATGCCCAGGTCGAGGCCTATCGCCCCATCGTCGCGGCCATCGCCAAGCTCGGCGCGGTTCCGGCCATCCAGATCGCGCATGCGGGCCGCAAGGCCTCGGCGCGGCCGCCGTGGCGCGCCGGCGCTCCCCTCGATGCGACGGACGCGGCAGCGGGAACGCCGCCCTGGCGCCTGTCGGGGCCGACATCCGAGCCCGTCAACGCCAGCTGGCCGGCGCCGCAGGCGATGACGGAGGCCGACATCCGCACCACGGTGACGGCCTTCGCCGATGCCGCACGCCGCGCCGCCGAGGCTGGCTTCCGCGTGCTCGAGATCCATGGCGCGCACGGCTACCTGATCCACTCCTTCCTTTCTCCCTTCTCGAACAAGCGCAACGACGGCTACGGCGGCGACCGCGCCGGCCGCATGCGGTTCGCGCTCGAGGTGGTCGAGGCGGTGCGCGCGGCCTGGCCGGCGGAGCTGCCGCTTTTCATGCGTATCTCGGCGGTGGACGGCCCGGCCGGCGGCTGGTCGCTCGACGATTCCGTGGCGCTGGCTCGGGAGTTGAAAGCCCGCGGCGTCGACGTGGTCGACTGCTCGGCAGGCGGCATCGCGGGCCCACCGTCGTTTCGTGCCAACGACGCGGGCGAGCCGCTCAAGGCCGGGTCCGAGAGAAAGCCCGGCTTCCAGGTGCCTTACGCCGAGAAGGTGCGGCGTGAGGCGGGGATCAAGACGATGGCCGTCGGTGTCATCGTTGCCGGCGACCAGGCCGAGGCGATTCTGCAAGAGGGGCGGGCCGATCTCGTCGCGCTCGGCCGGGAGCTGATGTACGACCCCTACTGGCCGCTCAAGGCTGCCACGGCCCTCGGCTGCGATCCCGAGCACAAGATGTGGCCCGCGAGCTACGGCTGGGCCATCGCGCGACGCGCCGTGATCCAGGCACAGAACCAGGGCACGCGCGCCTGACTGACTTGCGAGAAACCAGCCGAGGAGGAAACCCCATGCGTTTCGAGAGCCAGGGCATCGTTGTCACGGGCGGCGGCAGCGGCATCGGCCGCGAGACGGCGATGGAGTTCGCCAAGGAGGGCGGCGTCGTCGCCGTCTCCGACATCGACGCCAAGACGGCCGAGCGTACCGTCGAGGAGATCACCAAGGCCGGCGGGCGCGCCTACGCCTTCCAGCTCGATACTACCGATCCCAAGGCGGTGCAGGCGACCTTCGACGCCATCGAGCGGCGCCTCGGACGGCTCGACGTGCTGGTCAACAGCGCCGGCATTCGTGAGATCAAGTCGATCGTCGAGCTCAGCCACGAGGAATGGAGCCGGGTGATCAACGTCAATCTCACCGGTGTCTTCCTCACCTCTCAGGCGTTCGTGCAGCGGCTGCTCAAGGCCGGCAAGAGCGGCGCCATCGTCAACCTCGCCTCGACGCTCGGCGTGACGGCGGCGCCCAATCGCCCAGCCTACACGGCCTCCAAGCATGCCGTCGTCGGGCTCACGAAGGAGATGGGCCTCGAGCTCGGCACGTCGGGTATTCGCGTCAACGCCGTCGGTCCGGGCGTGACGCGCACGGCGCTCACCGAGCGGTATTTCCAGGACGCCGCCATGGCCGAGACCGTGAAATCGGTGCATGCGATGAACCGCTGGGGCGAGGCTCGCGAGATCGCGCGGGCAATCCTCTTTCTCGCCTCCGACGATGCGAGCTTCATTACCGGCACGACGCTGGTCGTCGACGGTGGCTGGACGGCCGGAAAGCGCATGTGAGGCAGGTGGCGTCGGAGCGAAATGCCAGCGAGCCGGCGCGCCCGCAACCCTGCTAGGAGCAAAGGTGGTCGCGGCTGTAGCGAACGGCCTCGGCCACGGTGTCGACGGCGACGATTGGCCCATCGCCACCGACGAAAAGCTCGAACGCTCCGTTACGCCAGTACCAGATGCCTTTGACGGACGCGCCCTGCTCCACGGCGACCCCGTTCGGCTGGCGTGCCTCGCCGCGGCAGCCTCTGGTGGCGATGACGCGGTCCGCGTTGATCGCGGCGCGGAGTTGCGCGTCCATGATGGCCGTCGACATCGCCGGGGTCGCCTCATGCCGGGCCTTGCCGCTGAGCAAGGCTCCAAATCGGCCGCGTGGACCCCGAGTTCGAGGTTCGCCGCGCGGCGTGGTCATGATGCGGGAATATACGCAGTTGGCGTCGTATTCTTTCTTTAACGGATATGAAGGTTGGCAGGATATTACCGCGCGCGCACTCGCGAGACGAGCCGGCGCCTCGCAAATCTCTGCACAGCCGGCGGCTACAACTCGCCCGCCGCCCGCGCCGCATCCACCACGGCCACCGCCGCCATGTTGAGCAGCCCCCGCACGGTGATCGATGGCGTCACGATGTGCACTGGGCGTGCCGCGCCGAGCAGGATCGGCCCGATGGCCACGCTCTCCGACACGACTTTGAGCAGGTTGAACGCGATATTCGCCGCATCCAGGCTCGGAGCGATGAGCAGATTCGCGGCCCCCTTGAGACGCGATCGAGGAAACACCTCCTCGCGGATGAAGGGCGAGATCGCGGCGTCGGCCTGCATCTCCCCCTCGACCTCGAGCTCGGGCGCCCAGTCCTTCAATGTTGACAGAACCTCGCGCATTTTCTGCGCCGACGGCGTGTTCTCGCTGCCGAAGCTCGAATGGGAGAGCAATGCGACCCGTGGCTCGATGCCGAAGCGGCGCACCACATCCGAGGCGAGCAGCGCAATTTCGGCCAGTTGCTCGGCGCTCGGGTCGTAGCTCACGTGCGTGTCGGTGACGAACAGCGGTCCCGTCGGCAGGATGATGGCCGAAAGCGCCGCGAACCCGCGCACGCCGCCGAGTTGCCCGACGACCTGGGCGACATGCCGGAGCTGCGTCTGGTAGCGGCCGACGGCGCCGCAGATCATGGCATCGGCATCGCCGCGCCGCAGCAGCAACCCGGCGACCACGGTCGAGCCGTTGCGCACGACGCGCTGGGCATGCGAGGGCGACACGCCGCGCCGCTCGACGAGCGCGTGATACTCCTCGGTCAGTGCCGGAAGCCGCGGATCGGTGGCGAGGTCGAAGACGTCGAAATCGCGCTCGGCACGCAGACGCAGCCCGAGATGCGTGAGCGAGCGCTCGATCGAGGCACGGGAGCCGACGAGGATCGGACGTGCGAGCCCTTCGCTGATCACCTGCTGGGCGCACTGCAGCACGTAGGGATGCTCGCCCTCTGCGAAGACGAGGCGCTTGGGCGACGGGTGCGAGGCGCGCCGCGCCGCATCGAATACGGGCCGCATGACGAAGCCCGAGCGGTAGACGAATCCGTTGAGCTTGTGTCGATAGGCGTCGAAATCCTCGATCGGGCGCGTTGCGACGCCGGAGGACATCGCCGCCTTGGCCACGGCGGGCGCGATCTCGGTGATGAGGCGCGGATCGAACGGCTTCGGCAGGATGTATTCCGGTCCGAACACGAAAGTCTCGGCACCGTACGCCGCGAGCACGATGTCGGAGGCCTCGCTTTCGGCGATGCGGGCGAGCGCCTCGACGGCCGCCGATTTCATCTCCTCGGTGATGCTGGTCGCGCCCACGTCCAGGGCGCCTCTGAAGATGAAGGGAAAGCACAGGACGTTGTTGATCTGGTTCGGGTAGTCGGTGCGCCCGGTCGCCATCACGGCGTCGTCGCGCACGGCCTTCACGTCCTCCGGCATGATCTCGGGTGTCGGGTTGGCGAGCGCGAAGACCAGCGGCTTCGCCGCCATGCCTGCCACCATCTCCTTCGTCACCACGCCGGCAGCCGAGAGACCGAGCAGCACATCTGCGCCACGGATCGCCTCGCCGAGCGTTCTGAGCCGCGTGTCGTGCGCATAGACCTCGAGGTAGGGGTTCATCAGCTCGTTGCGGCCGCGATAGACGACGCCCTTGATGTCCGTGAGCGTCACGTTCTCGCGCTTCAGCCCGAGCGCCACGAGCAGGTTCACGCAGGCGAGCGCGGCCGCTCCCGCACCCGATGTGACGAGGCGAACCTCGTTGAGCTTCTTGCCGACCACCTTGAGGCCGTTCAGGATTCCGGCAGCGACCACGATCGCCGTGCCGTGCTGGTCGTCGTGGAAGACGGGGATGCGCATGCGCTCGCGCAGGCGCTTCTCGATCTCGAAGCACTCGGGTGCCTTGATGTCCTCGAGGTTGATGCCGCCGAACGTGGGCTCCAGCCGTGCCACGGCCTCGACGAACGGCTGCACCTCTTTCTCGTCGACCTCGATGTCGTAGACGTCGATACCGGCGAACTTCTTGAAGAGAACGGCCTTGCCCTCCATCACCGGCTTGGCCGCGAGCGGGCCGATGTCGCCGAGCCCGAGAACGGCCGTGCCGTTGGTGATGACGCCGACGAGATTGGCTCGCGCGGTGTAGCGGGAGGCGCTCGCCGGGTCCTCGGCGATCGCGAGGCAGGCGTGCGCCACGCCGGGGCTGTAGGCGAGTGCCAGATCGGCCTGGTTCGCCACCGGCTTCGTCGCCTGGATCGCGATCTTTCCCGGAGGATCGGCCTCGTGATAATCGAGAGCGGCCCGTCTGTTGTTGCCCGTGTCGGCCATGTGAGCCCCCTCGTCGTTTCCGGGGCAGGTTATCGCGATCGCCTGTCGCCGGCCACACTCGCCGAGACCGCCCCGTTGCCCGATCCCGCCCGCCGATCCCGCCCGCCCGTTGCCAGCGCCGTGTCGTGCCGCTACCGTCCCGGCCGCAAAAAATTTCGCCCCGAGGGAGGTCACGCCTTGAAGAAGCTGCTCGCCACGGCGCTCGTTGCGCTGGGCTTCGCGACTGCGCCTTTCGCCCTGCCTCTCGCTCTCGCGCAGAGCTATCCGTCGAAGCCGTTGAAATTCGTCATTCCGTTTGGTCCGGGCTCCGCGAGCGACACGCTGGCACGGATCGCAGGCCAGGAGATCCAGACGATGACGGGCCAGCCTGTCATCGTGATCCACAAGCCGGGCGCGGACGGCGCCCTTTCGGCGACCGAGGTGAAGCGCTCGGCGCCCGACGGCTACACCTACCTGTTCGGCACCAACAGCCCGCTCGCCGTCGTGCCCAACATGCGCAAGGAGCCGCCCTACGACGTCATGACCGATTTCACGCCGGTGTCGTACCTCGGCGACAACACGTTCTTCATCGTCGTGCATCCGTCGGTGCCAGCGAAATCCATCGCCGAGCTCGTGGCGCACGCCAAGGCCAATCCCGGCAAGCTCAACTATGCCGCGGGCAACACCTACGCGCTGGTCGCGACGGCGATGTTCGCCGAGCGCAATGGCATCAAGATGCAGTCGATCCCCTACAAGTCGGAGCCCGACGCGATCACGGACCTGCTGTCGGGTGTCGTGCATCTGATGAATGCCACGGCGACGACGACGGCGACGCACGTCAAGGCCGGCACGCTCAAGGTGCTCGCAACGACCTATCATGAGCGCAGCCCCCTGATGCCGGACGTGCCGTCGTTCCCCGAGGCCGGCCAGGAGAAATTCCCCATCGGCCCCTGGTTCGCCTTGCTCGGGCCGGCCGGGCTGCCGGGCGACATCGTTACCCAGATGAACAAGATCATGGTGGCGGTGCTCGCCAACCCGTCGGTCAAGGAGCAGATGCTGAAGCAGGGCTTCATCGCGAGGTCGTCCACGCCCGAGGCGCTTTCCGCCTACATGAAGGAGCAGCTCGGCGTTTGGAAGGTCGCGCTGAAGAACGCCGGCATCGAGCCGAACTGATCGCGCGGGGGGCAGGCGCACCTGCCCCTCAAATCTTGCACCAGGAGGCTCCAATGGCGACGGGCGCACTTTCGATGCTTCAGGTGTCTCGCCGGCATCCGCTGATCGGCACCGAGGTGCGGGGCGTCGATCTCGGCAGGCCGCAGGACGAGAGCACGCGGGCCCAGATCGACAGGCTGTGGATGGAGCACCAGCTGCTGGTCTT